>JAILZS010000023.1 GCA_023512375.1 Bacillota bacterium
CATCACCTGCGACGCGGGCGAGAATCGCATCTTTATGACCCACTATTACCAGACAAAAGGCGCCGGGACGTTCGTCCAGCCTGCCGGCGTGGGGGGTATGGGATATGCAATTCCCGCGGCGTTAGCCGCCAAGCTGGTCTATCCCCAGCGCCGAGTCGTCGCCGTGTGCGGCGACGGCGGGTTTGCCATCGGCCTGAACGGGTTGATGACGGCCGTAGAAGAGCAGATCCCTATCGCGACCGTGGTCTTTAACAACGGCGCGCTCGGATGGGTCAAGCACGGCCAGGGCGAACGCAATATCGCGTGCGATTTTGCCGATTTTGATCACGCCGCGATCGCTCGTGCCGTGGGCTGCGGCGGCATCCGCGTCGAGCACCCGTCTCAACTTGCCCCCGCACTGCACGAAGCACTCACGAGCGATCAACCCTTTGTCGTCGATGTGCGCACGTCGCTGAGCGAGTCGTTCGTGAAAGTGACCTCGCCCCTCGTCGGCGAGCGGACATGAAGCAAAAAACGCCATAGACATGCCAGAGCCAGCCACCCCCTAAGCGCGCAAACAGTCGTGCTTGGTTTAGACATTAGCCCGGATCGCGGCGCCGGCGAAGCCGGCGAGGGCGGCGCGGCAGCCGCGGCGACAAGGCGGCGAGCGCCGCGGCGCCAGCGGCGCCGGCGACCCCCGACACGGGCCGGGCGGCGGCGCCGGCGGCGGAGGCGAAAGCCGAAGGCCCCCGGACCGCAACCGTCCCGACGCCGCGTAGGCGCACCCGTCAGCGGGGCGAGGCGGGCCGGCGCGAGGTGCGATCGGGCGAGGCCGAGGGGGCGCCTGGCGGCGGGCATCGGCAGCGCCGAGGGCGCAAGCCCGCGACGGCCGTGGCCGCCGGCGCCCGGCCTACGGGGGCGGAGCCGACGCCGCGCCACCGCCTGTGGACCCTTCGCGCCCACGCCCCGGAGGGCGAGGCGTTGCCCACCCCGATCACGGCCGTCCACCGTCTGCGGGGGCCGCGCGTGCCTGGGGCGGGCGAACCCCTGCCGCCGGGCAAGGTGCGCGTCATCTACCGGGACGGACGCGAGCTCACCCCGTGCGACCGCAAGAAGGCGGAGCAGGAGGTGGCGCTGGGGCGCGCCAAGTGGGTGGGCGCCAGCACGATCCGCCTGCGCTACGACCCCTTCCGCGCCCGGCGCACCCGGCGCCGCATCCTGGAGCGCGACGGCGGCGTATGCGCATACTGCGGCGCCGCAGGCGATACGATCGACCACCTGACACCGTGGTCGCTGGGCGGCCGCACGACCATGGACAACTGCGTCACCAGCTGCGCCGAGTGCAACTTCCGGCGCGGCAACCGGCCGGTGATCGAGTTCGTGGCCGCGGAGGGCATCACCCTGCGCAAGATGCGCAATCCGGTGCTCCTCGAGTACGTGCGCGCGGCGCGCGCGCAGATGCGGGCGCGGCGGGCGCGGACGCGGGACGAGGACCGGGCGGAGAGCTCCTGACCAGCCCGAGGGGGGAAGGGAGAGCGCCGTGGCCACCGCGTCGAGCGTGCTGATGCTGGCCGCGACGTACGGCGAGGGCCATATCCGGGCTGCCCAGGCCCTGGCGGCGGCCGTCAACCGCCTGGACCCCGCCCGGCCGGTGCGGGTGGTGGACTTCTTCGAGCACGTGAGTCCCACGCTCAACCGCATCGCCCGCCGCGCCTACGTGGGCAGCGTGCGGCGCGTCCCCTACCTGTACGGCCGTTGGTACGACGCCACGCGCGCCATCCCCGAGGACTCGCTTGTGCAGCGCACCCTCGACCACTACCGGGTGGACGGGCTGCGCCGACTGCTGGACGAGATACGCCCGGCGGTCGTGGTGTCGACGTTCCCCATCCCGGCCGGCGTCCTCTCCACCCTCAGGCGGGAGGAGGGGTACGACGTGCCCTCGGCGGTGGCGGTCACCGACTACACGGTGCACAGCCAGTGGATCCACAGCGGCATCGACCTCTATCTCGTGGGGCACGAGGAGCTGCGCGCCGGCATGGTGGCGCGCGGCCTGCCGCCGGAGCGGGTGGCCGCGACCGGCATCCCCATCGACCCCCGCTTCGGCGACGTCGTTCCCCGGCGGGGGGAGGGCCCGCCCTGGCAGGTGCTGGTCATGGGCGGGGCCTACGGCATGTTGCCGGGCACGTTGCGCCTGGTGGAGGGGCTTTTGGGCATCGACGGGGTGCGGGTGGTCCTGGTGGCCGGCCGCGACCGCCGCCTGCGGCGGCAGGGCCAGGAGATGGCCCGAGCCTGGCCGGGGCGGCTGGAGGTGACCGGGTACACGACCGAGGTGCCGGCGCTCATGGCGGCGTCGCACCTATTGGTCACCAAGGCCGGAGGGCTCACCGTGTCGGAGGCCTTGGCCATGCGCCTTCCCCTCATGATCTACCGCCCGCTGCCCGGGCAAGAGCAGGCGAACGTGGAGTTTTTGGTGCGCCATCGGGCGGCGCGCGTCTTCCACGACCGCGAGTCGCTCGTGCGGGAGGTGGCGCACATCCTCGCCCGGGGCGAGGGTCGCCTGGCCCTGGGGCAGGACCACGCGGGGGCGATCGGCCGGCCTACGAGCGCCGTCGACGGGGCGCGGCTCGTGCTCGCCCTGGCGGACGGCGCCCGTCCCCGGCCCGCCCTGAACGCCTTCCCCGGGGCGGCGCCGGGGCCGGGGGCGGGCGCGTGACGGGGCTCGCGTGGGTGGGGCTCGCCCTGGCCGCCGCCCTGGCGTACGCGCTTGGGTACTGGCTGCTCTGGGACGTGGCCACCCGTCTTTCCCCCGCCACCCTGCGCCGGGCGGCGGCGGGGGAGGGGAAGGTGGCCCTCACCTTCGACGACGGCCCGGGCGAGGTGACGCCCCGCCTCCTCGACGCCCTCGCCGCCCTGGGTGTCCGGGCCACCTTCTTCGTGGTGTGGGAGCGCGTGCGTGGGCGAGAGGAGCTGCTTTCCCGCATGCGGCGCGAGGGCCACGAGGTGGCCCTGCACGGCATGCGCCACGTGCACGCCGGCCTGACGCCGCCGTGGCGGGCGGCAAGGGACCTGGAGCGGGCGGCGGCCGCCCTGGCCGAGGCCACGGGCGGCGCCGCCTTGCCGTTCTTCCGCCCTCCCTGGGGGTCGGCCAACGCCCTCCAGCTGGCCGCCTGCCGACGGCGCGGCCTACGCGTCGTCCTGTGGGCCGTCGACGCCCGGGACTACCGGGCCGACGCCACCCCCTCCGCCATCGCCCGCCAGGTAGTGGGACGGGTGCGGGACGGCGACATCGTGGACATGCACGACGCAGGCGGCGCTGCCGGCGCCCCGGAGCGCACCCTTGCCGCCCTGCCCGACGTGGTGGCGGGGCTGCGGCAGCGCCGCCTGGAACCGGTGACGCTGAGCGAGCTTCTGCGCGCCGGCGAGGAGCCGACGAGTGCCCTCTTGCGCCTGTGGGAGGTGTGGGAGGGGCTGTTCGCCCGCATGGAGGCGGCCGTGCCGGTGGGGCGCGAGGGGCTCATCGCCATCTCCCTGCGCACCTACCGGGGGCCGGCCCTGACCACCGGCGACGGCCGACTCCTGGGCCCGGGCACGCCGGCGGGCGAGATCCACCTCGGCAACTACGCCGTCTCCCGCCTGGCCGGCGGTCCGCGTGAGCTCTTGCGCCTGCGGCGCATGCTCAACGAGGCGGTGGACGACCTGGCGGCGGCGGTGGCGCGGGGCGAGTTCGCCTCCGCCCGCCTCTTCTTCGGCACCACCCTCCTGGGACGGGCGGCCGCCCAGGTGGGTCTGCACGCGCGGGAAGTGGCGCCCACCCCCGGCGTGCGCCTCAACGTGGCCTGGATGCGGCTTCTCATGCGCATCTACCACCCCGACGGGGCGGCGCGCCTGCGCCGGCATCCGGAGGGCCTTCGGCCCATGCTGTGCTGGATCACGCGCGAGGAGCTCCTGGCCCGCCATGCCGCGCACACGGCGGCGCAGGCGGAGCCGGGGGCGCCGTAGGGGGCGTACGGCTGCCGGGAGGTTTCGGCGGCGGCGGGCTGGATACCCCGGCCCGGCCTGGGGAAGGCTGGGAGGCGGGGCAGTTCCTGGCGTGGCCGCGGGGGCGATGGGTCGGCGCGGGACGGGCGGCGACGGCCGCGGCGGAAGGAAACGCGCGTACCGACCCGAATTGTCTGGTACCCTGGCGGTCCCCGGGAGCCGCGCCCGAGGCGGGCGGACAGGAGGGTGCGAGATGGTCGAGGCCAACTTCCCGCTGATTCCGCTCAACGCCGTCCTCTTTCCCGGCGGGACCCTCTCCCTGCACATCTTCGAGAAGCGCTACCGACAGCTCATCGCCGGCTGCCTGGACCGGGACGCGCCGTTCGGCGTCGTCCTCATCCGCGAGGGGCGGGAGGTGGGCGGCCCGTGCGTGCCCTTCACGGTGGGCACGACGGCCCGCCTCACGGACAGCGTGCCGCTTCCCGACGGACGCATGAACATCACCGCCGTGGGCGTACGGCGGTTCCAGATCGTCGACTACGGCGAGAGCGGGCCCTACCCGATGGGCCTGGTCGAGTTTTTGGAGGAAGAGGCGGGCGAGGTGAGCCAAGTGGGAGAGGCGGCGCGGGAGGCAGGCGCCCGCTACACCGCCTACCTCAACCTGGCGCGCACGGTGGGCCGCACCACGGTGCCCACCGCCGCCGCCCTGCCGGAGGACCCGGTGCAGCTCTCCTGGGCCATCGCTCGCGGCCTTTCGGCCGATCTGCGCACGCGTCAGGAGCTGCTCGAGTGCCCCACCGCCGCCGACCGCCTGCGGCGCGAGGTGGAAGTCCTGGCAGGGGCGGAGCGCCGCCTGCGCCAGCGCCACATGGGCGAGGCGGAGGCGACGGGCGGTTAGCGGCTGGGCTGGCGGGGGGCTCGGGTCGCCGCTAGGGCCCGAGCCCCCGTTGGTGCTGGAGGGCGGCGGGCGTCTGGTGGTGCTCGTGACCGGGGGGGTGCACGGCCTCGGGCGCGCCGTCTGCCGGGAGCTGGCGCGCTCGGGGTGCGACGTGGCGGTGAACTACCGGGAGAGTGCGGACGACGCCCGCGCCCTGTGCCTCGAGCTGGAGGCGATGGGGGTGCGGGCGCGGGCCGTGGGGGCCGACCTGGCCGACCCGGCGCAGGCGGAGGCGCTGGTGGCGGAGGTGGAGGAGGCCTGGGGCCGCCTCGACGCCCTCGTGTGCGCGGCGGGCCCCTTCCATCCCCGGCGCGTGCCGGTCGCCGCCGCCGACCGGGGCGCGGCGGCGTGGCGGGAGATGGCGGCGGCCAACGTGGCCGGCACCGTGGCCGCCGTCGCCGCCGCCCTGCCGGGCATGCGCCGGCGGCGCTTCGGGCGCATCGTCACCTTCGGCATGGACGGCGTGGGACGCGCCGCCCCCTGGCCCGGGCGCGCCGCGTACGCCGCCGCCAAGGCCGCCCTGTGGTCCTACACGCAGAGCCTGGCGCGCGAGGAGGCGCCCCATGGCATCACGGCCAACATGGTGGCTCCGGGCAACATCGTCGACCCCTTCAAGGAGGGGAGCATCGCCCAGGCCCGCCGTGCCCCCCCTGAGGCGCCCCGCGCCCCCGTGGGCCGACCGGGGAGCGGTGAGGATGTGGCGCGCGTGGTGCGCTTCTTGCTCCACCCGGACAGCGACTTCCTCACCGGCAACCTGGTGTACGTGGGCGGGGGCGAGGACGTCGTGGGGCGGCCGGCGGCCTGGCCGGACGGGGGGACAGCGGATGCGTGAGGGCGGTCGGCGCGGCGCCGAGGCGGCGGTACGCGCGCTACTACGCGCCATGGGGGAGGACCCGGACCGACCGGGCCTGAGGGAGACGCCGGCGCGCGTGCGCCAGGCGATGGAGGAGCTCTTCCTGGGGGTCGGCCAGGACCCGGCCGCGGCCATCGCCGTCGCCGCGGGCGCGGAGGGGGAGGACGTCGGCCAGGAGGTGGCGGTGGAGGCGATCCCCTTCCTCTCCTGGTGCGAGCACCATCTCCTGCCCTTCTACGGCAGCGTGGACGTGCGCTACGCGCCGGCGGGCGGGCGCTTGGCGGGCCTGGGCGATCTGGCGCGGGCGGTGGCCATCGCCTCCCGCCGTCCCCAATTGCAGGAGCGGATGACGGCGGAGATCGCCGACGCCCTCATGCGCGCGCTCGCCCCCGCCTGGGTGGAGGTGCGCGCCCATGCCACCCAACTGTGTCTGGTGGCGCGAGGGGCGAACGCCGCGGGGGCACGCGTGGAGACCGTCGCCCGCCGGGGGCGGGGCGCCTAGCCCCGCCCCTACAGGAGGAGGCGCTCTAGGGCGCGGACGGCCGCCTCGTCCTGGGCCGCGGCCTGGCTCAGGCGCTGGGCGAGTTCGGCCAGGAAGGCGTCGATACCGATCGCCTGCGTGCGGATGGCCACCCCGCGCACCACCTGGGCGCGCTCCACCCGGTCGGAGGGGCGGGTCAGGTCGAGGCGATAGCGCACGTCGCCGAAGTCGACCGACACCGCCGCCACGGGCGGCCCGAACAGGCCGCCCCGTTGGGCGCTCGCCTGGCCGGGCAGGGCGTCGAGCAACTTTCGCCCCAGGGTGCGGACGTAGGTGGCGAGGTCCTCGTCCCGCCGCCGAAGGTGCGCCGCCACCCGGTCCCAGCCGTCATCCGCCGCCATGCGCCCCGCCTCCCGTCGCCCTCTCGCCACGAACCGTAGCGGGTGGCCGGCGGGGCGTCAACGCCCTGCCGGCGCACACCCGTTGCCAGGGTGCAGGCCCGGCCGGTACGCTGAGAGGAGCGTGGGCCGCCCCGACCGGTCGGGGCGGCAGGGGGGGGTTCGCGGTGCGCTACGCCGAGTCGGTGCTCGACCTCATCGGTTCCACCCCCCTGGTGCGCATCCGACGCCTGGCGCCCCCGCACGGCGCCGCCGTGTGGGCGAAGCGCGAGGCCCACAACCCGGGGGGAAGCGTGAAGGACCGCGCCGCCTACTGGATGGTGCGGGCGGCCGAGGAGGCGGGGAGGCTCCGCCCGGGCGGGGTGATCGTGGAACCCACCTCGGGCAACACGGGCATCGGCATCGCCATGGTGGCGGCGGTGCGGGGCTACCGGGCCATCATCTGCCTGCCCGGTACGGCGAGCAGCGAGCGCACCGCGATCCTGCGCGCCTACGGGGCGCAGGTCGTGCTGTCGCCGGCGGACGAAGGCATGCCGGGCGCCATCCGGGTGGCGGAGGAGATCCTGGCCCGCACGCCGGGCGCGGTCATGTTGCAGCAGTTCGAGAACGAGGCCAACCCGCGTGCCCACGTGGCCACCACCGGGCCGGAGATCCTGGCCGACCTGGGGCCCGACGTCGCCCGCCTGCGCGCCTTCGTGGCCACGGCCGGCACCGGGGGCACGATCACCGGCACCGGCCGCTTCCTCAAGGAGAACGTCCCCGGGGTGCGGGTGGTGGCGGTGGAGCCGGCCTCCTCGCCCGTGCTGTCGGGGGGGCCGCCCGGCCACCACCGCATCCCGGGCATGGGTCCCGGCTTCGTGCCCGCCATCTTGGACCGGGGCCTGATCGACGACATCGAACGGGTGACGGACGAGGAGGCCCTGGACACCGCTCGGCGCCTCATGCGGGAGGAGGGGCTTCTCGTCGGGCCCTCCTCGGGTGCGGCCGTGGCCGTGGCCGTGCGCGTGGCCGCCCGCCTCGACGCGGGCGAGCACGTCGTCACCCTTCTTCCCGACACGGGCGAGCGGTACGTGTCCACCGAGGCCTTCGACCCCGGGCGCTAGCACCCAGGCCCCGCCACCTGCGAGCCGTCGATCGCATACGGCCTCGCGGTACGGGCGAAGGCTACGTCCATGGCGATGCGACGGTGGGGGGCGTTGGCGGTCCTCGGCGCCATGCGCCGGGAGGTTCTGCCCGTGGTGCGTGCGGAGCTCGAGCGCTGGCGCCGGCACGCCCTCGCTCTGGCCGACCCCGTGGCGCGCTCGCTCGCTCTCGACAGCATCGCGGCCAAAGGGTTCCACTGCGAGGGCGGGGCCGTCCTCTCCCTGTGCGCCCCCCGGGGTCGGGTGCGGCGGCGGGTGGTGCGCGCCATCGTGGCCGTCCAGACGCTGAGCGACTTTCTCGACTCCTGGACCGACCGCGGCGGTCAGGAGCTGGCCGCGGGCGAGATCTTCGCCCGCCATGCCCCGTTCGTGGCCGCCGCGGCGGCGCTCCAACCGCCCGGCGCCGTGCCCCGCGGCGGGGCGGAGGCGTACGCCCGCCGCCTGGCCCAGGCGGCCGCCGCCCACCTGCGCGGCCTTCCCGGCCTGGCGCGGGCGCGGGTCCACCTGTTGCGCCTCGCCCTGCGCTACGCCCACATGCAGGCCCTCAAACACGGGCCGCCGGCCGAGCGCGCCCTTCGCCTCGCGGCCTGGCACGCCCGCCTGGCGCGGCGCGGCGGCTCCGCCGCCGCGCTGCGGTGGCCGGAGTTCGCCGCCGCCCAGGGATCCACCCTGGCCATGTTCCGCCTCTACGCCTGGGCCGCCGCGCCGCAGGGCGAGTCGCCGGGCGAGGTGGTGCGGCGCTACGTCCCCGCGGTGACGGCGCTGCACATCCTCCTCGACGCAGTCGTGGACGAGGGCGAGGACGGGGAGGGGGGCGATCTCAGCTGGTGGCGCAGCCTGGGCGGCGAGGCGCCCCGCCGGCTCAGCCGCCTCGCCGCGCAGGCGCGCCGGCGCCTGCGCGCCGACCCCCTGGCGGGGGTGCTGGTGGGCGGCATGGTCGCCACCTACCTGGCCGAGGCCGGGGCGCGCCGCCTCCCCCTGAGGATGCGCCTGAGGCTGTGGCGCCTGGCCGGCCCGCGCGGGTGGCTCTTCGCCTTCGCCCTGGCGCAGTGGCGGCGCCGCGGCTGGCTTCAGCCCCGGCGACACCAGGAGGGGGCGGCGTACCAGGAGGCGCCCCGCCCGGCCGAGACGGCCGACGCCGTGCCGGCCCCACCCCCTACCGCCGCGGCCGAGCGCCTGCCGCCGTGACGCCGGAGGCCTGCCTTCCGCCCCTTTACGCTCGATCCCGCGGCTCCTATACTGGGGTCGCCTAGGGGAGCTCAGGCTGAGAGTGCGCCCTTGCGGCGCAGACCCTTCCACCCTGATCTGGGTAATGCCAGCGTAGGGAAGGCATCGCGGCCGGTCACGGCCAACCCTTTGCCTTCCCGCCCTTCCCCGGGCGGGAGGTCTTCGTGTTGTTTGCCCACGCGCGCGCTCCGGGCGCCGTCGCCCTCCGGCTGGACGGCGTGGTGCAGGCGTACGCGGGTGCGGCCGACCCGCGCCCCGTGCTCGAGGGCCTTTCCATGTCCGTGGCACAGGGACAGTTCTGCGCCGTCGTCGGCCCTTCCGGGAGCGGCAAGTCGACGATCCTCAACCTGTTCGCCGGTCTCATCGCGCCGGAGCGCGGCACGGTGGAGGTCCTCGGGCGGCGCGGGCCCGAGGTGCTGGCTGCCGCGGCCTACATGCCGCAGCGCGACGCCCTCATGCCCTGGCGCACGGTGGTCGACAACGTCGCCCTCCCCCTGCGCCTGGCCGGGGTGGGGGCGCCCGAGGCGCGGCGGCGTGCGCAGGCGCTGTTGGAGCGCTTCGGCCTGGGCGCCTACGCCCAGGCCCGCCCCGACGCGCTGTCGGGCGGCATGCGCCAGCGCGTGGCCTTCCTGCGCACCTTCGCGCCCGGCCGGGGGGCGCTCCTGTTGGACGAACCGTTCGGCGCCCTCGACGCCCTCACCCGGGCCGAGCTGCAGGACTGGCTGCAGGAGGCGGTGCTATCGGCCGGGGCGACGGTCCTGCTCGTGACGCACGACGTGGACGAGGCCGTCTACCTCGCCGACCGCGTCCTGGTCCTGCGCGGGCGCCCGGCGCGCTTCGCCCTGGACCTAGCCGTGCCCTTTGCGCGCCCGCGCCGGCGCGACCTCACCCTGACGGCCCCCTTCGCCCGCCTGAAGGGCGAGGTGCTGGCCGCCCTCGGCATGCGCCTTCACGGGGAGGGCGGTCCGGGAGGGGGCGACGGGGGTGGGTGAGGGGCGGCGCGCCGCCTTCGTCGGCCCCGCCCTGTTCGCCCTCACGCTTGTGGCCTGGCAGGTCGCGGCGGTGTGGCGCCGTGTCCCGTCCTGGCTCCTTCCCACCCCGTGGCGCGTGGCCGAGAGCATGTGGCGCGACCGCGCCCTCCTCTGGCCCAGCGCGGCCACCACCTTGGAGGAGACGCTGCTCGGCTTCGCCCTCGCCGTCCTGCTGGGGGTGGTGCTGGCGGTGGCCATCCATCTGTCGGCGGCGGTGCGCCGGCTCGTGGTGCCGTGGCTCGTCGTCTCCCAGACGGTGCCCCTCCTCGCCTTCGCCCCCCTTCTCGCGGTCTGGTTCGGGTTCGGCCTCTTCCCCAAGGTCCTGGTCGTGTTCGTCGTCGCCTTCTTCCCCGTGGTGGTCGATCTGGCCGACGCCCTGCGGGCGGTGGACGCGGACATGGTGCGCCTGGTGCGCACCATGGGGGCGTCGCGCCTGGCCGTCCTGTGGCTGGTGGAGCTTCCCGCCTCCCTGCCCGCCCTCGCCTCGGGCGTACGCCTTACCGCTGCCTACGCCGTGGCCGGGGCGGTGGTGGCGGAGTGGACCGGGGCCACGAGCGGCCTCGGCAACCTCATGATCCAGGCCTCAAGCCAGTTCGAGACGGCCGACGCGTTCGCCGCCATCGCCCTCGTCTCCGCCCTGGGCGTGGCCCTCTACCTGGCGGTGGGCATGGCGGAGCGCCTCGCCCTGCCCTGGGCCCGTCCCGCCCCCGCGGTGCGGCGCGCGGGCGCCCTCCGCGTCCCAAACAACGACACGGGAGGTCGATCGGAGTGACCCAACGCATCCTCGGGCGGCTGGGCCGCCTTCTGCCGGTGCTGGCGGCCGCCACCCTGGTAGCGACCGGCGCGGCCGGGGCCGCCTCGGGCCCGGCCCCACGCCCGGTCTCCATCCTCCTTGACTGGTATCCCAACACCGATCACGCCGGCCTGTACGCCGCGGTCGCACGGGGCGACTTCCGGGCGGCGGGCGTCTCCCCCACCATCTCGGTCCCCTCCAATCCGGACGCCGCCCTGGAGGAGGTCGCCGCGGGCAAGGCGGACTTCGCCGTGTCCTACGAGCCCGACGTTCTCCTGGCGCGCGCCCAGGGCATCCCCGTGGTGGCGGTCATGGCCCTCGTCGATCGGCCGCTCAACACCATCCTCTCCCTCGCCTCCAGCCACATCACCACCGCTGCCGACCTCAGGGGCAAGCGCATCGGCATCACCGGGGTACCCTCCGACCACGCCGTCGTCCAGGCGGTGCTGGAGTACGCCCACCTGCCGCCCTCCTCCGTCACGGTGGTGAACGTGGGCTACAACCTGCTGCCCGCGCTCTTGCACCACCGCGTCGACGCGGTGGAGGGCGTGTACTGGACGTGGGAGGCGGTCCAGCTCCAACTCCAGGGCTACCGCACGAACGTGCTCCATCTGGAGGACGTGGGCGTGCCCACGTACGACGAGCTAGTACTGGTCACCTCCGACCGGCTGGTGCGTACCGATCCCTCCCTCGTGCGCCGTGTCGTGCAGGCCGTGCAGCAGGGCTACGCCTACGCCGCCGCCCACCCCGTGGCCGCCGGCACCGACCTGTTGCGCGAGACGCACGGCCTCTCCCCCCGCCTGGTGCGCGCCAGCCTGCGCCTGCTCGCGCCCGCGTTCGACAGCGGCGTGCCCACCGTGGGATACATGTCGCCCCAGGCCTGGACGGCGTACATGCGCTGGATGGTGCACGACCGCCTCCTCTCCCACCCGGTGGCCATCGCGGGCGCCCTCACCGACGCCTTCCTCCGCCCGGGGGTGGGGGCGCGCTAGGACGGGGAGGGGGCGCGCGGCCCGGCCTTCCTGGCTATAATGGGCGTACCTCGGGGGGCGCGGCGCCAGCGCGAGAGACCCCGAGGGCCGGGGGGATGGGGGCATGGCGGGCCGATACTTCCGACCGGAGGAGGCGAATCGCCTCCTGCCGACGGTGACGGCGGCGATGACGCGACTGCAGGCCATCGATGCCGAGGCGCGGCGGCGCCAGCAGGAGGCCGCCGCCCTGGCCGCCATCGGGCGAGCCCCCGACGGCCGGCCCATCATGGCCGCCGACGTGCGTCAGGCGCGTGAGGCGTACGAGATGCTCGTACGGCAGGGGAGGACCATCCTGGAGTCCATCCGCGGTCTGGGGCTGGAGGTGCGCTCCATCGAGTACGGCCTGGTCGACTTCCCCGCCACCCTGGGGGGGGAGGAGGTCTGGCTGTGCTGGCGCCTGGGGGAGGCGCGGGTGGCCTTCTACCACGGGCAGGGCGAGGGCTTCGCCAAGCGCCGCCCCCTCTCGGCGGAGGTGTGGCGGGGCGGGCGGGGCACGGACGCGGCCGGTGCCGGCTAGCGGGCGGGGAGGACGACGACCTTGCGCAACGTCTTACGGACCCGGCTGGACTCGCTCCTGGACGAGGTGCTCCGCATGGCCACCCTGGTCGAGGAGGCGGTCGGCAAGGCCATCCGCTCCCTCGTCGACCGCGACGTGGCGCTGGCGCGGGCGGTGATCGAGGGCGACGACCGCATCGACGACCTGGAGGTGGAGATCGAGGAGCACTGCCTCGCCATTCTGGCCCTGGAGCGGCCGGTGGCCACCGACCTGCGGGTGGTGTCGACCGCCCTCAAGATCGTCACCGATCTGGAGCGGATGGGCGACTACGCTTCGAACATCGCCAAGGTGACGCTCCGGCTGGCGGGGGAGGAGTACATCAAGCCCTTGGTCGACATCCCGCGCATGGCCGAGGTGGACCGGCAGATGCTGCGCTCGGCCATCCAGGCCTTCGTGCGCCGCGATGTCGACCTGGCCTACGCGCTTGTGCGCCAGGACGACGAGGTCGACGCCCTGTATAACCAGGTGTTCCGCGACCTGCTCGGGTACATGATCGAGGACCCCAGCACGGCGCTGGTCAACCAGGCCACCCAGCTCATCATGGTGGCGCGCCACCTGGAGCGCATCGGCGACCACATCACGAGCTTTGCCGAGTGGGTGGTGTTCATGGTGTCGGGCCAGCGTCCCAACCTGCACTGACGGCCGCCCGGGTCAAGGAGGCAGGCGGCGGGACCGCCCCCCGGGCGGGCGGAGGGCGAGGCGCAGGGCGCCGAGGAGGCGGGCGGGCGGATCGGGCGGCCGCCCGCCTCGGCCTGCATACCGCCAAGCGGTGTACGCTTCCGTGAGGCGGGCGAAGAGGCGGTACGCCTCGGACCCCTCCCCGAGGCGCGCGGCCAGGCGGGAGCGGATGCGGGCGGGGGTGTCCGACGGGAGCGGCGCCTCGCCGCCCCGGGCCAACACCCCCAGCGCCTCGGCGTAGGCCCGGGCCAGGGGGTGGGAAGGGGGCCGGCGGCGCCCGCCGGGCCCGACGGTGGGCTCCGGCGGCAGCACCTCGTCCCGGTAGGGGGGGGCGTCGGCCCCAGACTCGGGGCGGCGCAAGGCGCGGCCGGTGAGGGCGTATGCGGCGGCGGCGGCGAGGAGGACGAGGAGCAGGGGCGCGACGTGGCCGAGCCAGGCGGGGGCGGCGGCGTGCCTCGGCGCACGCCCAGAAGGAGGCGCCGGCGGCGGGCGCCCGGGTAGGGTGAGATGGAGGGCGTGCGGGTGCGCGCCAAGAAGTCCGAGCAAAAGGCGGAGGAGGGCGTCGACGGCGTAGGCGCCCAGGGCCATGAGGGCGGCGAGGACGAGGGCGACCACCCCCCACGCGGCGCCCAGCGCTGCCATCAGCGCGTCGTGCACCGGCCCGACGGCGAGGGCGACGGCGACCACGGCCATGGCCGCCACCGCCGCAGCCGCGAACCGGCTGACTCGGGCCAGGTCGACGCCGCGCATGAGGGCACGCGCCAGGCTGTGCACCACGGCGGCGCAGGCCAGGGCGGCCAGGCCGAGGAGGGCGGGTCCCGGGAGGGGGCCGCGCCCGACGAAGGCGCCGAGGACTACGGCGGCCAGGGCGAGGAGGATGGCGCGCACGCCGACCACCCGCCCCTGGTCCTCGGCCTCGACCGCCATGACGGCGCGCCCGGCCACAAGGCCGACCAACCCCACGAGGGGCCAGAGGACGGCCAAGGCGGCGGGCAGAGCGCGAGTGGCGAGGAGGACGCCCGCCGCCGCCGCCCAGGCGGCGGCGGCCAGGGCGGCCCGCTGTCGCGACGGACGCGGATCGGCGCCGGCCAGGGCGCCGACCGCCAGGGCGAGGGCGGAGACCGCCGACGAGGCGGCGAGGGGCGCGGGGCGCCCCAGGAGGAGGGTGCCGACGGCAGCGGTGAGGGCGCCCAAGGAGAGCGCCTGGGCGAGCCCCAGGAGAAGGCGGACGCGGGCCACGGCGGCGGTCACGGCGCCTCCACCCCTTCCTCCGCGCGCACAAGGCGCAACAGGCGTACGCCCGGCAGCACGGGCACCGGCTCGCCCGGGCGGGCGAGGACGACGGCCGTCACGTCCCGGGTGCGGGCAAGGGGCGGCAGGCCCTGGCGCCACGCCTCCGGCATGGGGCCGGTGACGAGCACGAGGTTCGCGTCGCGCGGCACCGACCACAGGGCGTCCAGGAGGGCGGCGGCGCTGGCCGAGGGCTGGGGCGCCAGGCGCGCCAACACGTCCAACAGGCGCGTGAGGTGGCGGGGCGAGGCGCCGGGGGGGAGCCGGGTGATCGGCGTGGCCTCGAACGCGACGCCGTTCACCACCAGGCCGACCGGGACGGCGGCGCGGCAACAGGCCGCAGCCAGGGAGGCGGCGGCCTCGATGACCTGCTCCACGCGCGCGACGTCGGTTCCCGCCCAGTGCGGGACGCGGGTGGCGAGATTGAGCGCGAGGTGGACCTGGGCCGCCGCGGCGGTAGCGTACTCCCGCGCCATGAGCTGTCCCGTGCGGGCCGTCTGCGGCCAGTGCACGCGGCGCAGGGGATCGCCGGGGAGGTAGGGGCGCACTCCCCGGTAGGCCGTGGGGTCCTCGAGCAGGGCGGTATGCTCCACCTCGCCCAGGAGGGTGCGGGTGGAGGCCACCATGTCGGCGGCGACCAGGCGCGGGTGGACGAGCATCTCGGCCCGTGCCGCAAGGTCGACGTGGCGTACCACCAGGCCCAGGGGGTCGGTGTACTCCACCCGCACGCCCTCGACCCGGTACAGGCCGCGGTGGCGCGGACGGACGGGGTAGTGGCGCACGAGCGCCCCCCGCAGGGGGAGCGCCAGGTGGGCGATGAGCGACCGTCCCTGGGCGGCGGCGCATTCCAGGTCGGGAGGCAAGGTGATGTAGGCCGTCAGCCACGGCACGGGGAGGATGCCGGCGCGCTCCACGCGCAGGGTAAGTTCGCCCGCACCGCCGTGGGGGAGGCGGGCGGGGGAGAGGGCCACCCGCACCCGCACCGGCACTGCGGCGGTGCGCGCGTACACGTGCCGTTCCGCCAGGGCGAGGAGGACGAGGAGGGCGGCCAGCCCCAGGGCGAGCACGCTAGGGCCTCTCCGGCCAGGGCGCCTCGCGCGGTGCCGGGGTGCGGGCCACCACCTCGGCCACGACGTCGTCCGCCGCCCGCGTCCCTCCGTGGCCGACGACGGCGAGGAGGAGACGGTGGGCGAAGACCGGGACGGCCAGCGCCTGCACGTCGTCGGGCAGGACGTAGTCGCGACCCGCCATCCACGCCAGCGCCCGTGCCATGCGGGCGAGGGCGAGGCAGGCGCGCGGGCTGGCGCCCAGGGCCACCTGGGGGTGGTCCCGCGTGGCCTGGGCCAGGGCCACGATGTACCCGGCCACCGCCTCCGACAGGTGGACCGAGGCGGCCGCCGCCTGCGCCGCCAGTACCTGCCCGGCGTCCGCCTGGGGGAGGAGGTCGGCCACGGGGTCGGCGGGCCGCGGCAGGGCGAGCATGGTGCGCTCGTCGGCGGCGTCCGGGTAGCCCAGGCGGAGCCGGACGAGGAAGCGGTCGAGCTCGGCCTCCGGCAGGGGATAGGTGCCCTGGCTCTCCACCGGGTTCTGGGTCGCCACCACCCAGAAGGGCGCCTCTAGGGGGTGCGTCTCTCCGTCCACCGTCACCTGCCGCTCCTCCATGGCCTCCAGGAGGCTCGACTGGGTGCGGGGGGTGGCGCGGTTGATCTCGTCCACCAGGAGGACGTGCGCGAACACCGGGCCGGGACGGAAGCGGAAGGCCCGTTCGCCCGGGTCGAAGTACGTGATGCCCGTGACGTCGGAGGGGAGGAGGTCGGGCGTGCACTGGATACGCCGGAAGGAGAGGGCGAGGCTGCGGGCTACCGCCTTCACCAAGGTGGTCTTGCCCACGCCGGGCACGTCCTCGACCAGCACGTGGCCGCCCGCCAGGAGGGCGGCCAACAGGAGGTCCACCTCCCGCTCCTTGCCGAGGAGGACGCGCCCCACTTGGGCGCGTGTGCGCCCGAGCCATGCCGCGCCCCTTTCCGCCATGCCGCCTCCGCCCGCCGCCGTCGCCATGGTGGTGGTCGGTTCGCCCCCGGCGCGGCGGTTCCTGCGCCGGGTTCTCAGCGACGCGCGAGCGCGCGCAAGAGGGCGTCGAGGGTGAGGGCGACGGTGCTGGCGGCGGCGGTGGCCACGAGCGTGGTCACCACCACCTCGCCCGGGCGGGTGCTGCCGTACAGGGCGCGCAGGGCGATCATGGTGGAGGGGAGCAGGGTGATGCTCGTGGTGTTCATGGCCAACAGGGTGCACATGGCCTCGGTGGCCCGTTCCGGCATCGGGTTGTCGCGCTGCATGGCCTCCATCGCCCTGAGCCCGAAGGGGGTGGCCGCGCTCCCTAGGCCCAGGAGGTTGGCGGCCAGGTTGAGGTGGATCCAGCGCATCGCCTCCCCGTCCGGGTCGAGGGAGGGGAAGAGCCGGCGGGTGGCCGGTCGCATGAGGCGCGCCAGGGCGTCCACCGCCCCCGCCTCGCGCGCGATGCGGGTGAGGCCCAGCCACAGGGCCATGACGCCCAACAGCTCGAACGCCGTGGTGACGGCGTTCTGCGCCGCCTTGGCGCTCTCCGCCGCCACGGCGCCGGCGTGGCCGGTGGCGGCCGCGTACGCTACGGCGCCCAGGAGCATGAGCGCCCAAAGCCACGAGATCACCGCGCGCACCTCTCCTCCGCCCCGCCATACGCGGCCGGGGCGCCGCCCATGCCCGTCGGGAGGGCGGGGGCGTTTGCCAAGGCACCGCGGCGGCCGCTATACCGGTAGGGAGGCGGCAGTGAGGAGGGATGGCGGTGGGCGACGGCATTCCCGGGGCGGCCGACCCGCGCCGCTCCCTGCCCGCCGTGCACCGGGTGCTGGCGGCGCCGGCCCTCGCCCGCCTGGCGGACGTGCCTCCGGCCATGCGGCGGGAGGCGGCGGCGGCGGCGCTGGCCCGCGCCCGACGCCGGCTCACCGCCGGCGAAGGGCCGGCGCCGGGGCCGGACGAGCTGGCGGCGGCGGCGGCGGCCGACCTGGAGGGGCGACGCCGGCCTTCGCTGCGCAGGGTGGTGAACGCCACGGGGGTGGTGCTGCACACGAACCTGGGGCGGGCCGTGCTGGCGCCCCAGGCCGTGGCGGCCGCAGCCGAGGCGGCCTCGGCGTACACGAACCTGGAGTTCGACCTCGGGGCGGGGGAGCGGGGCAGCCGCAGCGCCCACGTGGAGGAACTCCTGTGCCAGCTCACCGGGGCCGAAGCGGCATACGTGGTGAACAACAACGCTGGGGCGGTGTTCCTGTTCCTGCGCGCCATGGCCCAGGGGCGCGAAGTGGTGGTGTCGCGTGGCGAGCTGGTGGAGATCGGCGGCAGCTTCCGGGTGCCCGACGTGATGGCCGAGAGCGGCGCCCGCCTGGTGGAGGTGGGGACGACCAACCGCACCCACCGGGCCGACTACGAGCGCGCCCTGGGGCCGGAGACGGCGGGGCTGTTCAAGGCCCACCCCTCGAACTTCCGCGTGCGGGGCTTCACGGCCGAAGTGTCGCCCGCGGAGCTCGCCTCCCTCGCCCATACCCACGGCCTGTGGGCGGCCATGGACCTCGGAAGCGGCCTCCTGGTGCCGGCCGCGGGCCTGGACGAGCCGGTGGTGGCCGATCTCGTGGCGAGCGGCCTGGACGCGGTCATGTTCAGCGGCGACAAGCTCCTGGGCGGACCGCAGTGCGGCGTCGTGGCCGGGCGGCGGGAGGTGGTGGAGCGGGTGCGCCGCCACCCCCTGGCGCGCGCTCTGCGCGTCGACAAGATGACCCTCGCCGCGCTGGCCGCCACGTTGGCCCTGTACCGCGACGGGCGCGCGTCCGAGGTGCCCACCCTGGCCATGCTCTCCCTGGGGGAGCGCGAGCTCGCCCGCCGCGCCCTCGCGCTGGCGCGCGCCCTTCGGCGCGACCTGGGCGGACGGGCGGAGGTGGGCGTGGCGCGGCACACGTCGCGTGCCGGCGGCGGCAGCGCGCCCGACGCCCCGCTTCCCACCGCCTTGGTCACCGTGCGCCCCCTCGCCTTCTCCGCCCACCGCCTGGCCCGACGCCTGCGGCTGGGCGAGCCGCCCGTGGTGGCGCGCGTGTGGGAGGACGCGGTGGTCGTCGACCCCCGCACCCTCCTTCCGGGCGAGGCGCGCATCGTGCGCGAGCGCCTGCGGTCCGCGCTGGCGGAGGAAGGCGAGGGTACGTAGCGCGCCTGCGGGGCCGCCTGCCGGCGATGGCAGAATGCGCCGGCAGGTAGGGGCGCAAGCGGGCGCGAAGAACGCGCGAGGGTTGTCGTCCGGCCTCGGCAGCGCCCGCGCCATGGAGGTGGAACGTGTCGCCGCTGTTCGTCCCCACCGCCCTCGTCTACCTCGGCGTCCCGGGCCTGGCCCTGTACGTGCTCGTCGGCCTGGTCGCCCTCGCCGTGTTCGCCTGGGAGGTGTCCGAGCGCCTGCACCTGGTGGCGCGCGGCAAGCCCGAGGCCCGCTTCGATCGCCTCGGCGCGCGCCTGGGCACCGTGCTGGCCAACGTCTTCGGCCAGCGGCGGCTGCTCCGCGACCCCTACTCGGGGCCCATGCACGCCGCCATCTTTTGGGGCTTTCTCGTGCTCCTGATCGGGAACCTGAACTTCCTCGTCGCGCCCTTCTTCGGCCGCGTCCTCCTTCCCCCGCTGGCGGGCGGCGCCTACCCCGTCTTCGCTCTCAGCCAGGACCTTGCCGAAGACGCCGTCATCGTCGCCGTCCTCGCCGCTTGGTACAAGCGCTGGGTCATGCGCCCCGAGCGCCTGGAGCGCAACGTCGACGCCCTCTTGCTGCTCGTGCTCATCTTCGCCCTCATGGCCACCGACCTGGGGATGAACGCCCTGCGCTTCGCCCTGCGGCCCGATCCGGCCATGGCCTTCTCCCCCGGCGCGCACCTCATCGCGCTGGCCTTGGGCGGGATCCCCGCCGTCTGGGCGCGCGACCTGTACGCCGCCCTGTTCGCCCTCCACTACGCGGCCTTCCTCGCCATCCTGGTGGAGATCCCGCGCAGCAAGCATTTCCACATCTTCCTGGCGCCGGTGAACGTGCTGGCGCGCGACGGTCGCCCCAAGGGCGGGCGCATCGTTCCCATCCGATTCGAGGACGAGAGCCTCGACCACTTCGGCGCCGGCCGCATCGAGGACCTGAGCTGGAAGCACCTTCTGGACACGTTCACCTGCACCGAGTGCGGCCGCTGCCAGGACGCGTGCCCCGCCTGGTCGAGCGGCAAGCCCCTGTCCCCCAAGCGCCTCATGGTTGACCTGCGCGACCACCTCGTGGCGAGCGAGAACGTGCCGCCGGATGAGCGCCCGCCGCTCGCGGGGGGCGTCATCTCCGAGGAGGTGCTGTGGGCTTGCACCACGTGCCGGGCGTGCGAGGAGGCCTGCCCGGTGTTCAACGAGCATGTGCCGGACATCGTCGACATGCGGCGCTACCTCGTGCTCACCGAGGGACGTGCGCCGGCTGAGGCGCAGAGCTACTTCCAGAACCTGGAGAAGGCGCGCAACCCCTGGGGGCGTGACCCGTTCGACCGCGGCGCCTGGCTTCGGGATCTCGGCGTGCCGACGGTGGACGAGGTGGAGGGGGAGATCGACTACCTGTACTGGGTCGGGTGCGCGGGCGCGTACGACGACCGCGCCCGGCGGGTCACCGAGGCGGTGGTGCGCATCCTACGGGCTACCGGCACGCGGTTCGCCGTCCTGGGGGCGAACGAGGGTTGCACGGGCGAGGCGGCGCGCCGCCTGGGCAACGAGTACCTGTTCCAGACCCTGCGGGACGACAACCGTGAGCGTATTCTGGCCGCCCGGCCGCGCCGCATCCTGGTCACGTGCCCCCATTGCTTCAACACCTTCCGCCACGAATACGGCTTGGAAGGGGTGGAGGTGGTCCACCACGCCGTCTTCCTGGAGGAGATGGTGCGCACGGGGGCGCTCAGGCTCAGGCCGCAGGCCGAAGGACGCCGCATCACCTACCACGATCCCTGCTACCTCGGGCGGTACAACGACGTGTACGACGCGCCGCGCGCCCTCATCGGCGCCGTGGGAGCGCAGGGGGTGGAGATGGTCCGCCACCGGGAGCGCGGCCTGTGCTGCGGCGCAGGCGGCGGCCGCATGTGGCTGGAGGAGGATCGCCACCAGCGGGTCAACGCCCTGCGCGTGACCGAGGCCCTGGACACCGGCGCGGACACGATCGCCACCGCCTGTCCCTTCTGCCTGGTGATGCTCAAGGACGGCCTGAACGAGCGGGGCGAGGAGGGCGTGGAGGCCAAGGACGTGGCCGAACTGGTGGCCGAGGCGCTCGAGCCCTGAGGCGGGCCGCATGTCCCGACCCACGCCCGCATAGGGTCGCCTGCGGGGGTGGGGGGCGTGAGGCGTCCCGTGGGCGCGATCCTGCTCGGGGTCTTTCTCGTGCTGCAGCTGGTGGTGCGCCGCGCCCACCTGTGGCAGGTCATCCCCGCCTGGCACGCGAGCCCGGGCGGGGCACCGGTGTGGCGTGCCGTGGCGCCCGAGGCCACTGTCGACGCCGGGAGCGCGGTCGGAGGGGTCGTGCTGGCGGCCGGCGATGGCCGGGCGTGGCTGGTGCCCGCGGCCGGGCCGCCCCGCGCGCGGCTGTTGGCCACGCGCGCCGTCGACCAGCTCCTGCCCGGGGGCGTCTGGGTGCGGGCGCGCCTCGCCAACGTGGGCGGCACCTGGCGCCTGGTGGAGGTGGCGGGGGCGCCGGCGTGGGTGAGCCCGGACGGGCGGGCGGCCGCCCTGTACG
Source organism: Bacillota bacterium (assembly GCA_023512375.1). Taxonomy (GTDB): domain Bacteria; phylum Bacillota; class Sulfobacillia; order JAJZYS01; family JAILZS01; genus JAILZS01. The sequence goes on from JAILZS010000023.1 coordinate 21,174, forward strand.
ACCGCCGAGAGGACAGCCTGTGGGCCATCCTCGCCACCGACGTGCGCCCGCGCCCCCTTGGGGAGGCCGACCCCCGCGCGCCTGGCGCGCTTGTCTGGTCGGCGGGCGGCGATCGCCTGGCCTACCTATCCGGGCGGCGGGGGACGCTCTGGTCGTGGCGGGTCGGCACCTACGCCGTCGCCGTGCCAGGGGCACAGGGGCGCCCGCTGGCCGTGCGGCGCGACGGCGCCCTCCTCCTGGCCGACGCGGCCGGGGCGCCCGCCCTGTACCTGCCGGCGGCGCGGGCGACCGTGCCGATCGCCCAGGGCCGGGTGATCAGCGCCTCCCCCGGGGGCGACTACGCCGTCTTGGCGTACGCGGGCCGCACCTATCTCACCGACCTGGAGGACGGGCGGGCCGCCACCCTGCCCCTGACCGGCGGCGACCTGGCCCAGGCGGTGTGGGGTACGGACGGTACCGTCGCCCTGCTGCGCCGCGGCCGAGCGGGGAGGGCGCCCGGCGTCCTCCTGGCCTCCCTGTCCGGCGCGGCGCACCCGCTCGCGCTACCCGGCCGGCCCGTGGCCTTGGTGGCCTTGGAGGGGGAGCGGCTCGTGTGCGTCGTCCGCCGCGCCGGCAAGGTGCGCACCTACGCGGGTACGGTGCGCGCCGGGACCGCCTAGGGCGGCCCCGGCGCGCGCGGGCGCGGTCAGCGCTGGGCGGGCGGCGCGCTCAGCATCTGGGGCGGTAGGGGGGGCGGCTCGTGCCGGCCTAGAAGCGAGCCGCCCTGGGTGGGGATGATGCGCGGCCGGTTCGTGCGGATAGGGAGGGGGGAGCGGGGGACGGCGGCGCTTCCGGTGACGGGGCGGGGGCGCGCGGGGGCGGCCGCCGTCCCACCGCCCGGGAGCGACCCCGGCGCCGAAGCGTCGTCGGTCCCGCCACCGGCCGCGCCGGCCGCGGTCGGCGCCTCCTCGGGCCCGGCGCTGGCGGGCGAGGGCTTCTCCACCAGGTCGCGCAGGTCCTCGAGATACAGGTAGCGGTCCATGGCGTTGACCAGATCGTAGGCGGCCATCGCGTGCACGCCCAAGCCCTCGATACGCTTTCCGCGCCCGCGCAGGTACTCGACGGCACGCTCGAAGTCGCCGTCGCCGGAGATGAGGACTGCACGGTCGTACAGGTCGGCTGTGGTGAGCATGTCGATCACGATCTCGATGTCGAGGTTTGCCTTGCGGATCGTCTGCCCCGTCTCCTGGTCGACGATCTCCTTGACCACCTTCCGCCGCACGGTGTACCCCATGCCGGTCAGGGCACGCAGGAAGCCCTCCATGCCCGGGTCCATCGGGTTCGTGACCGACGTGTAGTAAAAGGCATTGTACACCTGGGCTTGGGAAGCGTAGAATTCATACACCTTTCGATAGTCGATATGCCAACCCATCTTCCGCTGAGCGTAGAACATGTTGGCGCCGTCGATGAAAATGGCGATACGCTCCATGGGGTGGTTCCCTCCCCCTTTGGACCTCGGTGCCGGGTATATCGTACTATATTTCACAGCCCAAGTGGGGAACTCGAATATGGAAGGCAATACCATAGGAGGCGGCGACGTGGACGGGGAGAGCGACACCGCGCGCCGGTACGACGAGGTGGTGGCGCGGGCGCGCGCCCTCATGTTGCGGAAGAACCACGACTACGGCGAGTCCTGGCGGCACATGCGGCCGGCCTCGATTACCGACCAGATCCTGGTGAAGGTGTTGCGCATCCGGCGCCTCGAGGAGTTGAGCGCGGCGGGCGTGGCGCCCATGGTGGCGGAGGGCATCGAGGCCGAGTACATCGACATCCTCAACTATGCGGTGTTCGGCGTCCTGCGCCTGGCCGACGAGAAGGCTGGCGAAGGCGGCGCCTCTCCCCTGCCGGGCGAGGCCTGAGGGAACCTCTGTCAGGCCGAGACCGCGGGCGGGGCGGCGTCGCGGGCGGGCGAGGTCGGCCGGGCCCCCCAGGCGACGCGGGCCAGCCAGACGAACAGGCCGAAGGCGACGGCGGCGCCCGGGTCGGTGGCCGTGCCCGTGAACAAGCCGCCGAAGGCCTGCGCCGTGGCCCAGCACAGGAGGAGCCAGACGGTCGCGGCCCAGGCCACGGCCGGCCGTGGCCCAAGCGCCAACGTAGCGGCCCCGAGAGCGGCGAGGGCGGCGACGATGACCAGGTTCCAGACGGCCGGATGGGCCATCACGAGCCCGAGCACGAGGTCGAGGAGACGCAGGACGAACACCGGCTCCAGGCCGTTCATGGTCACGTTGCCGAAGATGCCGCCCAACCCGGCCGCGGTCCAGAAGCTTCCATTGAGCTGGAGCGCTGCCCCCATGAGCCAGAACAGCCCCAGCCCCCACCGCAGTCCCTGGGCCACCCGGCCGCCTTGCCAGGCCTGGAGCGGGGCGAGGAGGGCGACCGCCGTGGCGGCATAGAACACTGTCGTGCCGGGCGCCTCCGACAAGATGGAGGCGTCGCCGCTGACCAGACCCCCCATCCCCTCGCCGAACACCCATACGACGGCGAGCCAGGCCAGGAGAAGCCACAGGCCGATCCGTCCCGGTCGGCGTGCCGGGCCCCACCACAGGAGGAGGGCGATCGAGGCCTCGACCGCGAACACCGCCAGGTCGGCCAAGGCCATGTGCCTCACCCACACGCGGTCGACGGCATCTAACATGGAGGCGAACCAGGGCGGCTGGTCGTCCACCGCCACGGGGCCGAGGACGTTGACGAACAAGGCGGGCGTGAACATGTGGGGTTGCAACTTCAGGAGGGCGTCCAGCGACCACAGGGCCGCCAGAGCCTGCCCGGCCCGGGCGCGCACGCCGCCCGCAGCGTCCAAGGCCTCCCCTCCCCTCGTGCGCCGCCGACCGGGGCGCCGGTACTGGCGGCATTGTAGCAGGCCGTGGGCAGGTGGGGCAGGACGGCCCGCCCGGCCGGTCCTCTCTGCCGCCGCTTGCCGAACGGCCGGTAGACGAAGTACAATGGCGGTCGCGCGGGCGAATAGCTCAGGGGTAGAGCACCTTCCTTACAAGAAGGGGGTCACAGGTTCGAGCCCTGTTTCGCCCACCAGTCCCCGGAGGCGTGGTGTAGTCGGTTAACATACGTGCCTGTCACGCACGAGATCGCGGGTTCAAGTCCCGTCGCCTCCGCCAGAGGTTCGGCCCGGTAGCTCAGCTGGTAGAGCAGAGGACTGAAAATCCTCGTGTCGGCGGTTCGAGTCCGCCCTGGGCCACCACGTTGGAACCCCGGTGCCATCCAGAACCGCTACCTGGGCCGCCCACGAGCGTGGGCGGCTCCTTTGTCGCCCGCCGGGGGAAGCGAATGCCCTCTGCTTTCCAGGCACGGGCCCCCGGCGCCGCCGCCGGGGGCCCGCTCCTCGGGCACCTGCTTACGAGGCGGGTGCGGCCGGGACCGCCGAGCCGTACTCCACGTTGAATCCGTCGCTGTCCGCGTCGGGGAGCGAGGGGGTCGACACCTGGCTGCGGCCCTGGATCATGACGCCGCCGTCGGCGGCCGTCAGACCGGGGTCAACGCCGTTCACCGTCCCGGGATCGAAGGTCGCCAGGCCGTAGTTGGCGAGCTTCGCCACGTGGCCGCCGATCGTCGGCGCCTCCTCGATCCACTCCGCCGACTGGGCCGGTCCCGAATACGCCTGGGTGGTCGTGAACGTCCACCCGGCGGTGCGGTCGGACAGCGTGATCGTCCACTCGCCGTTGCCGCCGTCGGCGATCGAGGCAGACATGGCGTCGCCGGGCCGCACCGGGTCGCCGGCGATCACCGTCTCGGCGGCCGGCAGGATCTCCCACCACGCGTAGTAGGAGGCCTTGCCGGACACGATGTCCTGTTCTGTCCCGGTCTGGATGAGGTCGGAGTTGTTGAATCCGTCGATGCCGATCCAGCTCGACGAGTAGGTGGACCCTCGACTGGGGGAGACCGCCGGCACGGTCCAGCTGCCGGTGATGGCCGTGTACGTGCTCCCGGTCACGGCGTAACCGGACCAGTTGCTCGACGCCCAGCCGAAGGGGCTGGTGGAGCCGCCCGACCCGCCGTGGCCGCCGGTCGTGGGCCGCAGGGCGATGCGGGGGGCGTGGACGACGGCCGTCGGGACGCCGGCGAGGGTCGGCCCGGCCGAGGTCAGGGGTGCAAGGATGGCCAGGGCTGCCAGCGTGGACACACGCGGGGCGGACATGGGGTACCTCCCGCGGGGTTCGCCTGGAACATGCGCCCATTTCGCCGCAGACCGTATCTTCCCCTGGGACCAAGCGCAAGGGGAGTTAGGGAACCGTCACCCGTCTGTGCTCGCCATGCTGATAGTTTTCATGTCGACAACCGTAAACGGGATGCATACAATGGGGGCATGACGACACCCACGGCGGAGGATGGCATGGAACGCGACGGCAGCACGGGGCGTGAGGCCCTGCGCGCGGTGTTCGCCGTTCTCGCCGTGGGGGAGCCGGTCGTGCTCGCCCTGTGGCGGCGATCCGGCCTCAGCCTGACGCAGCTCAACGCGCTGCGGGCGGTGGAACGCGGCGCCTGCAGCGCGGGGGAGCTGGCCCAGCAGGTGGGGGTGCCGCCTTCGTCCCTGTCGCGCATCCTCGAGCGCCTCGAGCAGCGCGGGCTGGTGGAGCGGCGGACGGACCCCGAGGACCGGCGTCGGGTACGGATCGTCCTCTTGCCCAGCGGCGCAGCGACCTTGGCCGAGCTGCGAGACGTCACGGCCACCGCCCTCGTGCCGGCGGTGGAGGCCATGGCGCCGGCAGACCGCGCCGCCCTCGTGCGCGGGGCGCAGGCTCTGGCGGCGGCGGCGCGCGCCGCCGCGGGCGACGGCGAGGGCCGGACGCCGTCCGGAGGTGCGGGCGAAGGCGGAACGAGAGGGGAGGGCGATGCGCTTGCGCGAAGCGACGGGGATTAGGGCGTCGGGCGTGCCCTACAAGTGGATCGCCCTGTCGAACACCACGCTGGGCGTGCTCATGGCATCCATCAACGCGACGATTCTCATCATCTCCCTGCCCGCCATCTTTCGGGGCATCCACGTCGACCCACTGGCACCGAACCAGACCAGCCTGCTCCTGTGGGTCATGATGAGCTTCAACGTCGCGACCACCGTGCTTTTGGTCACGTTTGGGCGCGTCAGCGACTCCTTCGGCCGCGTCCGCCTCTACAACGCGGGGTTCGCCATCTTCACCCTGGGATCGATCCTCTGCTTCTTCACCCCGGGGAGCGGCGTCGCGGGCGAGTGGGAGCTCATCGCCTTCCGGTTCCTGCAGGGGATCGGAGGCGCCTTCCTGTTCGCCAACAGCGCCGCCATCCTCACCGACGCCTTCCCGCCCGAGGAGCGCGGCCTGGCGCTCGGGCTCAACCAGGTGGCGGCCATCGCCGGCTCGGTCGTCGGCCTTGTATTGGGCGGCGTGCTGGCGGCGGTCGACTGGCGCGCCGTCTTCTTGGTCAACGTTCCCATCGGCCTGGCGGGGACGGTGTGGGCGTACGTGGCCCTGCGCGAGCAGGCGGCAGCGCGCGAGCCGGCACGCCTCGACCTGGTCGGCAACCTCGCCTTCGGCCTCGGCCTGCTCGGGATCCTCGTGGGCCTCACGTACGGCATCGTGCCGTACGGCCACCACCCCATGGGCTGGCAGAGCCCGTTCGTGCGCGTCGCCATCGCCGGCGGAGTGGCGCTGCTCGCGCTGTTCGCATGGGTCGAGGGACGGGTGGAGCAGCCTCTGTTCCACCTGCGCCTGTTCCGCATCCGGGCCTTCCTGGCCGGCAACGTGGCCGGCTTCCTCGCCTCGGTGGCGCGCGGCGGCCTGCAGTTCATGATCATCCTGTGGCTGCAGGGGGTGTGGCTGCCGCTGCACGGCGTGGCCTACGTAAACACGCCGCTTCAAGCGGGCATCGACACACTTCCCCAGATGGCGGGCTTCCTCGTGGCGGGACCGTTGAGCGGTCGCCTGTCCGACCGCTACGGTGCGCGCTGGTTCGGCTTCTCGGGCATGCTCCTCACCGCCTTGGGGTTCTGGCTGCTCTCCCGCCTGCCCGCCGACTTCTCCTACCTCCCCTTCGCCCTCGACCTGTTCCTCGTCGGCGCGGGCATGGGCATCTTCGCCTCCCCCAACTCGGCTGCCATCATGAGCTCGGTCCCGGCCCTGTACCGGGGTGCCGCCTCGGGCATGCGGGCCACCTTCCAGAACGCCGGCATGATGATGAGCATGGGAATCTTCTTCAGCATCGTCATCGTGGGCATGAGCGCGCGCCTGCCGGGGGCCTTGGCGCACGGCCTGGCCGCCCTCGGGGTCGGGGGGGCGCTGGCGGCGCGCCTCTCGCACCTGCCCGCCACCGCCACCCTGTTCGCCGCCCTCCTCGGCTACAACCCCATGGCCCACATGCTGCCGCCGGCGGCACTGCACGCGTTGCCGGCGGACCGGATGCGGGCGCTCGTGGGCGAACGCTTCTTCCCCTCTCTCATCGCCGCCCCGTTCATGGCTGCCCTGCGCACGGTGTTCCTCTTCTCCCTCGCCATGTCGCTTGTGGCCGCGATCGCCTCCCTGCTCCGAGGCGGGCGCTACATCGCCGACGAGGCGGCCGACCGCACGGCGGGGGCGGCTGCCCCGCCCGCCGTCGGCCAGGCCCGGACGGGGGCCTGAGCCGCCCACCCCTCGTGCGCCGGCCGGCGGGGTGCTACCGTGGGACGGGACGATGCCCGGGCGGAGGTGTTCCATGTTCGGCGAGATGTGGGAGCAGGCGAGCGCCGTCGACTTGGCCGCGGCCATGGGGCGGGGAGAGGTCACGGCCGCCGAACTGACGCTCGCGGCCCTGGAGAGGGTCGCCGTCGACCAGGGAGAAAGCGGCGCGAACAGCATGTTGGAGGTCAACCCGGACGCGGTCGCCGCGGCCGAGGCGCTCGACCGGGAGCGGCAGGTCCGGGGGGCGCGGGGCCCCCTGCACGGCATCCCGGTGGTCCTCAAGGACAACATCGACACGGGCGACCGTATGCATACGAGCGCCGGCTCGCTCGCCCTGGCGGACTCGTATGCCGCCCACGACGCCTTCCTGGTGCGCCGCCTGCGCCAAGCCGGGGCCGTCGTACTGGGCAAGGCGAACATGACGGAGTGGGCGAACTTCATCAGCGACCACATGCCCAGCGGCTACAGCTCGCGCGGCGGCCAGGTGCGTAACCCGTACGGGCCCGGCCGCTTCGACCCGGGTGGTTCGAGCAGCGGCAGCGCCGTCGCGGTGGCCACGGGCGTGGCGCCGCTGGCGGTGGGGACGGAGACGTCGGGGTCCATCCTCAGCCCCGCCAGCCAGAACGGGGTGGTGGGCATCAAGCCCACGGTGGGTCTGGTGAGCCGCTCGGGCGTGGTGCCCATCTCCTTCACCCAGGATACGGCCGGCCCCATGGCGCGTACGGTGCGCGACGCGGCGCTCCTGCTCGACGCCCTGGCCGGCGTGGACGAAGAGGACCCCGCCACGGGGGCGCAGGTGGGCCGCGTGCCGGCCAGCTACGCCGAAGGCCTCGACCCGGGCGCCCTGCGCGGGGCGCGGCTGGGGGTGGCCCGCTCCCCGTACGTCGACCGCCTGGACGAGGGAAGGCGGCGGGTGTTCGAGGCGGCGCTCGAGGCCCTGCGCGCCGCGGGGGCGACGGTGGTCGACCCGGTGGCCATCGCCACCGCAGACGGGCCGTGGGACTTCACCCTCCTGGTGTACGAGTTCAAGCCTGCTCTCAACGCCTACCTGGCGGGCTTGTCGCCCCGCCTGCCGGCGCGTTCGCTGGCGGAGCTCATCGCGTACAACGAGGCCCATCCTGAGACGATGCTGCGGTACGGGCAGGCGCTGTTCCTGCGGGCCGAGGCGACGAGCGGCCGACTCACCGACCCCGAGTACGTCGAGACGCGCCTGCGCTATCGCCGATGGGCGAGGGAGGAGGGCATCGACCGCACCCTGGCGGACCATGCCCTGGACGCCATCCTCTTCCCCAACAACCGGGGGGCGGGCATCGCCGCCGCCGCCGGCTATCCGTCGATCACGGTCCCGGCCGGCCTGACGGAGGAAGGCGAGCCCGTCGGCCTCACCTTCACGGGCACGGCCTTCTCCGAGGCGCGCCTCATCGCCCTCGCCTACGCGTTCGAACAGGCCACGCACCTGCGTCGTCCGCCCCCCGACCCGCGCCCGCGGCCGCTTTCCGGCACGGTTTGAGGCCGTCGCCGGCGGCATAGGGTGGCCGGGGGCGGTGCGGCCTGACCCGGGGACGGCGGGAGACGATCCTGGCGGCGGCGGCCGTCGTCGCCGGGGTTCTCCTGTACGTCCTGCGCCTCGACGTCGTGCCGTCGGTGCCGCGCCAAGCGGGGGAGCCCGTGCGTTGGGTGGAGACCGATCGGCGCTGGGTGGCGCTCACCTTCGACGGCGGTCCCAATCCCACCTGGACGCCGGTCATCCTGCGCCTTCTCCGGGCCTACGGGGCGCAGGCCACCTTCTTCCCCACCGGGCGGGGACTGGAACGGTATCCGGCCCTGGTGCGCGCCATGGTGGCCGAGGGTCACGAGGTGGGGGCCGCACCTTACCGCCCTGGCCGCTTGCGGGGCGACAGCGCCGAGATGCGGCGCGAGGTGTGGGCGGCGAGCGTGCGCCTGGAGGCGGTGACGGGCGTGCGCGCCCTCCTCTTCCGCCCCATTGACGGCGGCCCCAACGTCGCCCTCGCCCACGCGGCAGCCGTGAACGGCGAGCGGCTGGTGCTATGGGACCTGGACGGGGGCGATCTCACCGGCCGCCCCCCGGCGGCCGTAGCTGCGCGCATCCTACGCGGCCTGAGGCGGGGCGCGATCGTCCGGCTCCACCAGGGGGCGGCCGGAGCGCGCGCCTTGGGCATCCTCCTGCCCGAGCTGGCCCGCCTGGGGTACCGCTCCGTCACCGTGTCGGAACTGTTGGGGGCTTCGCTTTCACCGGCGCCGGGGACCGCGGCTCCGGGCCCGCCCCACCTGTAGGGGCGCGGACGCTTGCGGCGGCGGAGCGCGAGGGGTACACCGGAAGGGAGTGGATCGAGGCGTAGCGGGGAGGGGCGCACATGTCGGTTGCGGGGTGGGCGGCGCTGGTGACGTGCCTCATCTCGGCCGTGCTGGCGGCATCGCTGGCCCGCCAGTACGTGGGGCGCCGACGCCCCTACCAGTTGTGGTGGGGGATCTCGTTTTTCGCCGCCGCCGTGGCGGCGCTGTTGCAGACGGTGGCGTTCGCGCGCGGCGCCTGGTCGGTGGAGGGCTACCGCGCCTACATCGTACTGGCGGCGGCAGTGCCGGGGCTCATGGGGACGGGGACGGTCTTCCTCCTGTATCGGCGGTGGGCGCCGTACTTCGCAGCCGTCATCGTCCTCTCCGCCCTGCTGACGGCCTGGGGCGCGGCGGGGAGCGTGCGCGACCTGACCTCGTTCGGCGTCCTCGACGCCGCCGCCCAGGTGACGCGCACCATGCCCTACTGGCAGGTGCAGTTCGGGTTCGGCATCCTGGGAGCCCTGGGCGGGGCGGCGCTGGTCCTGGGCGCCCTGTGGTCGTGGTGGCGGACGCGCGAAGCCTTCCACTGGGGCATCGTGATCGGCGGGCTGGTGTTTTCGGCCGCCGATTCCTTCACCGCCCTGGGCGGACCGTCGGCGGCAATCATGTTCTTCGCCGCCGAGGTGATCGGATCGACCGCCCTCTACTTGGCGGTGCGGGCGGCGGGGACGCGGCGGGCGGACGCGGCCGCGCCGGCGCGGGCCGTGCCGCACCGCGCCTGAGGCGGCGGCGCGGACGGACGCGTCGCGAAGGAGCGCGCTCCCCTGTACGGCCGCGGTCGGCGAGACGGGAGGGGAGGGGGCGTGGCCTCCCGCGGCGGGGTAGGCCGGCGACGGGCGCGCGGCGCGCGGGCGCGCGCCTTGACGCTCTCGCCGCCCCTCTGCTAGACTACGCGGTGCGCGGAAGTGGCTCAGGGGTAGAGCGTCGCCTTGCCAAGGCGAAGGTCGCGGGTTCGAATCCCGTCTTCCGCTCCATACGGCGACGTAGCCAAGTGGTAAGGCAGAGGACTGCAAATCCTTTATCCCCGGTTCGAATCCGGGCGTCGCCTCCAGAGGTTCCGGGGCGGTTAGCTCAGCTGGTTAGAGCGCAGCCTTGACATGGCTGAGGTCACAGGTTCGAATCCTGTATCGCCCACCACGGTTTGGCTGCCTGTGCGCAGCACGTTTGTCGCGGCCGTCCCCGGCGGGGACGGCCGCGGTGCGTGATGGAAACGAGGCGCTGTGCCGATATCCATGGGCTTCCGACGGTACCTATCGGACCCCAGTATTCTCGCCTTTCGCGGCCATATACTAGCCGAGAGCGGAAGGCGGTGAGTGAACGTGGAACTGGTATCGATAGGTACCACGTCCCACTTGAAGGAATTGGGCGCGTACATCGGTGCCATCCTCACAACGGCGCATCACAATGTACGTGTTGTGGTGCACGATGGGAATCCAATGGGTACCGTCAGCGTGCACGGGGACCGCTTTCCATCCGAACGTCGGCAATGGCTCAACCTCGTCGGAGATGTTGCGCACGCTGTGTCCTTGTGCATCGTAGACGTGTTCGAGGTGGATCTCCTCACGCGCATGCTCACCAAGCGGTACCAGACGCTCGACGGCGACGCACGCGCAGCTGTCCTGGCGGGGGCGCGTGTGCACCTCGAGCGCGGCCCTTACCCGCGGCGCGTCTACCGGCGCGCGCGCGCCGCCCTGGTCGCCGACCCGCTGCGGCAGGCGCTGGCGGACGAGGGCGGGGTGATGGTCGAAGGCATGCTCACCTTCCGTCTGGCGCGCTACCGCGCCCTGCTGGAGGAGGCGCTCGGACAGGCGGTAGACGACCTGCTGCTGGAGCGGGAGTACGCGGAGTTCATCCGCCTGCTCCGCTCCTTCGTCGCCGCCCAGCCCACGCGCACCGATCGCGTGGACCTGGTGGTGCGGGGGGCGAACTTCCGCCTCCTCGACCGGGAGGGCCGGCCCATGGCGGTGCATGAGGGGCGACGGGTCGACCTCGAGGGGCTGGAGGCGGCCGTGAACTACGAGGACGTTCTCATCTCCGCCCTCATCGCCGCGGCCCCCACCCGCATCGTCGTCCACGCCGCTCCGGCCGCGTCGGCCGCCCACGTGGACAGCGTGCGGCGCGTGTTCGACACCCGGGTCGTACGCTGCGCCGCCCACCGCTGCCGCCTGTGCGCGAGCGCTTGACCGGGCCCCGCGAGCTTCGTAGACTCGGGAGAAGCACCGGCCCATGACGCCGGACGCCGACCTGGATCACGGGGCGCCCAGAGAGAGGATGCCGTGGCTGCGAGCGCCTCCGCCCCGCGGGTTGGCCACGACCGGCCGAGGTCCGGCCCGACGAGGGCCGCGGGGGCGCCGCCGTTACCGGCGCGAGAGAGGGCCGCCCAGGCGGCCAACGAGGGTGGAACCGCGGGCCCAGCCCGTCCCTCCGGGGGCAGGGGCCCGCGGCGTTCGCGTCTAGGGAAGGTGGCGTGGACATGGCATGGGAGGACGTTCGGCCGATACATGCGGACGGGGCGGGCGCGCCCATCCGGGTGGGGCTCGTGAGCGGCGCCAGCCTGGAGCTTCCCGCCGGCATCACCGTGGGCGAGGCCCTGGGCCGCCTGGGGGTGGCGCAGGGCGAGGGGGAGGGGCGGCTGCTGGCGGCCGAGCGCGAGGGCGAGACGTGGGAACTCGGCCGCCCCGTGTGGGAGGACGTGCGCCTTCGCCCCCTGACGTTCGACGATCCCCGGGGGCGCCTCGTGCTCCGGCACACGGCGGCCCACACCCTGGCTCAGGCGGTCAAGCGGCTGTGGCCCACCGCCCGACTGGGCACGGGGCCGGCCACCGAGGAGGGCTTCTTCTACGACGTCGAGCTGCCCGAGGGGGCCGGGCCGGACATCCTGCCCGCCCTGGAACGGGAGATGCGGGCCATCGTCGAGGCTGACTACCCGGTCGTGCGCCGCGTCGTCGACCGGGATGAGGCGCTCGCCCTGTTCGAGGCGCGGGAGGAGCCCTACAAGGTGGAGCTCATCCGCTCCCTGCCGCCGTCCGCCACCGTCACGGTGTACACCCAGGGGGAGTTCATCGACCTGTGCCGCGGCCCGCACGTGCCCTCCACGGGGTACGTGCGCGCCCTACGCCTCACCTCCGTCGCCGGCGCCTATTGGCGCGGGGACGAGAGCCGGCCGATGCTCAGCCGCATCCACGGCACGGCCTTCCCTACAGAGGACGCGCTGGAACGCCATCTGGCCCTGGTGGAGGAGGCGCGCCAGCGCGACCACCGCCGCCTGGGGCGGGAACTCGGTCTGTTCATGCTCCTGGACGAGGCGCCGGGCAGCCCGTTCTGGCTGCCGCGGGGGGTGACGGTGCTCAACCTCCTCACCGCCCTCATGCGGCGCCTGCAGGAGATGCATGGCTATCAGGAGCTACGCACCCCCCAGCTCCTGAGCGCCGACCTGTGGCGGCGCAGCGGCCACTGGGAGCACTACCGCGAGAACATGTTCGTGGTGCGCGACGAGGATGGCGAGTTCGCCGTCAAGCCCATGAACTGCCCCGCTGCCTTCCTGCTGTACGGCCAGAGCCTGCATTCGTACCGCGAGCTCCCGCTACGCTACATGGACTTCGGCGGCCTGCACCGCAACGAGCGTTCGGGAACGCTGCACGGCCTCATGCGGGTGCGCGCCTTCGTGCAGGACGACGCCCACCTGTTCGTCACTCCCGAGGGCATCGGGGCGGAGATCGCCGCGGTGCTCGACCTCGTCCGCCAGGTATACGGCATCTTCGGCCTCACCTACCGGGTGGAGCTGAGCACCCGGCCGGCCAACGCCATGGGGAGTGAGGAACTGTGGCGCCTGGCCGAGGACGGCCTGCGCCAGGCACTCGCCCAAGCCGGGCTGGAGTACGCCGTCAACCCCGGCGACGGTGCCTTCTACGGCCCGAAGATCGACTTCCATGTCCAGGACTCGCTCGGCCGCCGTTGGCAGTGCGGCACGGTGCAGCTCGACTTCCAGATGCCGGAGCGCTTCGACCTCACCTATGTGGGCGCGGATGGGGCCCGGCACCGGCCCGTCGTCATCCACCGCGCCATCCTTGGCAGCCTGGAGCGGTTCACCGGCATCCTGGTCGAGCATACGGCCGGTGCCCTGCCGACGTGGCTGGCGCCGGTGCAGGTGCGCGTCCTGCCCGTGGCCGAACGCCACCGCGCGGCGGCCGAAGCGCTGGCGGCAGAGCTCAGGGGCCGGCGGCTAAGGCCGGAGGTGGACGGGCCGGAGGAGAAGCTGGGGCGGCGCATCCGCCAGGCCGAGGTGGAACGCGTGCCCTACATGGCGGTGATCGGCGACCGGGAGGCGGAGGCGGGCGCGGTGAGCCTGCGGGGGCGAGGCCAGGGCGACCTGGGGAGCATCACGTGGCAGGAGCTGGCGGCCCGGCTCGAGGCGGAGTCCACCGTTGACGGCGCCGGGCGCCTGTGCTAACGTTACCCTGAAGCAGAAGCCGCCCGCTTCTCACCCGGCGCGTAGGTGACCGGGTCCGGGGTCCTTCCCTTGGGCGTGGGGAAGTGGGGTCGGGGGCGGCGGGTGCCGCCCCCGGCGGTGTTTCCGCGTCCGGCGGCGATGTCCACGGAGGTGAAAGCCATCAGTCGAGAGATGCGGGTCAACGGCGAGATCCGCGCCCGCGAGGTCCGTCTGGTGGGGGAAGGGGGGGAGCAGCTCGGCATCGTCAACCTGCGCGACGCGCTGCGCATCGCCGCCGAACGCAACCTCGACCTGGTCGAGGTGGCCCCCACTGCTCGTCCGCCCGTGTGCCGCATCATGGACTTCGGCAAGTTCAAGTACGAGCAGTCCAAGCGTGAGCGGGAGGCGCGCAAGAAGCAACACAACGTCGTCATCAAGGAGGTCAAGATGCGGCCGCGCATCGAGACCCATGACTTCGACGTGAAGTTGCGCAACGCGGAGCGTTTCCTGCGCGAGGGCGACAAGGTGAAGGCCACGATCATGTTCCGCGGGCGCGAGATCGTGCATGCGGACATCGGACGGCAGGTGTTGGAGCGGCTGGCGGCGGCGCTGGGCGAGGTGGCCCAGATCGAGCGCCCGGCGCGGGTGGAGGGCCGCAACCTGACGATGATCCTCACGCCGCGCGAACACGCGCAGGCGCGATAGCGAGGCGATTCACGTGGCGGGGAAGGGTCCCAAGCAGAAGAGCCATCGCGGGGCGGCCAAGCGCTTCCGCGTGAGCGCGACGGGCAAGTACAAGCATCGGCACGCCTTTCGCAGCCACAACTTCGAGGGCAAGAACGCCAAGCGGCGGCGGACACTGCGGCGGGACGCGGTGGTGGACGCGCGCGACAGCCGCCGGCTGAAGCGCCTTCTCCCCTACGACTAGGTGCCGGCGGCCGCCGGTGCGCCGGCGGTCGAGCAGGGAGGGATCGCCATGGCACGTGTGAAGAGCGGCACGACCACGCACCGCCGCCACAGGAAGATCCTGCGCTTGGCGCGCGGCTACCGGGGGGGCAACTCGAAGCTCTTCCGGCCGGCCAACGAGGCGGTGATGAAGGCGCTGCGCCACGCCTACGTGGACCGGCGTCGGCGCAAGCGGGACTTCCGGGCCCTTTGGATCCAGCGCATCAACGCCGCCGCCCGCCAGGAGGGCATGTCGTACTCGCGCCTCATCTCCGGCCTGCATCGGGCGGGGGTGGGGGTCAATCGCAAGATGCTGGCCGAGCTGGCGATCCGCGACCGCAAGGCGTTCGTCGCCATCGTGGCGCGGGCGCGGGAGGCGCTGGCGCGGCCGTGAAGGCGCCGGCCGCGCCCGGCGACGCGGGCGCGGGCGGCGGGCCGGGCGGGCGGCTGCCCGCCCGCCTTCGTTCTGCCCTCGCCCTGTTGGGCGGCGATGGACGACGGCGGAGCAAGGCGGCCGCCGCCCTGGGCCTGGCGGGGGAGCGCGTCGCCTTGGCGGAGGGGCCGCATCTGTTGGCCGAGGCGGTGGGCGCGGGCGTGCGCGTGGCGTGTGTGGTGACCACCGCCCGCGCCCGCGCCGGGGAGGCCGGGCGGCACGTGGCCGCCCTGGAGGCGGCGGGCGTCCCCGCCTACGTCGTGTCGGAGGGCGAGTTTGCGCGCCTGGCCGCCACCCGTGCGCCCCAGGGCGTCCTGGCGGCGGTGGTGCTGCCGCGCGCGTGGACGTCCGCCGACCTCGCCCGGGGATGGCGGGGCGGCGGGCACGCTCTCGCCCTCGCCCTGGCCGGTGTGCAGGACCCCGGCAATGCAGGGTCGCTCGCCCGCACCGCCCTCGCGGCGGGCGCCTTCGCCCTCGCCCTCGATCCGGCGGGGGCGCGGGCGGACGACCCGAAGGCCGTCCGGGCCAGCCAGGGGGCCCTGTTCCGTCTGCCGGTGGCGCGCCTGGGGGCGGCGGAGGCGGTGGCGGCGGCGCGGGGGGCCGGCGCCCGCGTCGCCGC
>JAILZS010000089.1 GCA_023512375.1 Bacillota bacterium
CGCCCGGCCCCGGTCGCCGCCCGCGCCGCCGCCGGCCTGCTGGCCGCCGTCTGGCTCCTCGGCGCCGCCCTCGACCTACAGCGCGCCTACCTCACGCCCGACGGCCTGGCCCAGGCGGTGGCGGCCCAGGCTGCCGCCGTCGGCCAGGCCAACGACGCCAGCACCTGGCTGTTCGCCTCCCTCGTCTGGCTGGCCCACCGCCTGGAGGGGATCGGGACGCCCGTCTCCCTCGCCCTGGCCGGGGTCCAGCTGGCACTGGGGCTCGGCCTCGCCACCGCGCGCCGGACAGAGCCGTGGGTATGGGCGTCGATCGCCCTCGCCGCCTTGTTCTGGTGGGGCGGCCAGGCATTGGCCATGCTCCCCACCGGCATGGCCACCGACCCGAACACCTCGCCCCTCATCGCCCTGGTGGCACTGGCCGCGCGGTCCGGGGATGCCGACCCGCGGCCGTGAGGCGCCGGAAGGCGTCGCGGGCATCGGCCGCGAATGTGGGGCCGGATGGGGGAGTGGTGGCCATGTCGAAGGCGGCGGCTAGACCCATCGGCTGTCGGCGGCGGTGCCAGGACGGGCGAAAGGACCCACCCCCCGACGTCCGTGGGGCGTAGGGGGGCGCGGGCCGGGGCCGCGGCCGTCCTGGTGGCGGGGAGCTTCGCCCTGTCGGGCTGCGGCGGCGCGCCGGCGGCGTCCGAGCGCGTCGTGCGTTGGCGCGTCGAGGGGGCAACGGCGCGCCTGCGCTACGTCGCCCCCCCCACCGCCCTGAGGCCCTCGCCCGTGTCGGTCGCCGCGCCGGGCGCCCGCCTCACCGGGGCGAGCATCGAGGCGATCATGACGGACATGTCCATGCCCCCGGTGCGCCTCGTGCTCCGACCGGCGGGGGACGGCACCTACCAGGGGCGTCTTCTCCTCACCATGGGCGGGCCGTGGCTGTACGTCGTCACCCTTCGCTTCGGCGACCGCGTGGCCGTGCGCCGGGTGCGCGTCTGGGCGGAGGGCTAGCATGGCCGCACCCGCCGCGCCGACCCCGGGGGTGCTGACCCCGGCTCCCCCCTCCGCCGCCCCGTGGGGGCGCCGGATGGGGGGACTCCTCTCCCTCCTCGTCTACGCTGCCGTCGTCTCCCACCCGGCCACCCGATGGGTTGTGGCATCCGACCGACTGGGCTGCGTCGATCCCCACGCCCTGGTCGACACCGCCGTCCTCTTGGCCGGGGTGGTGCTCGGCCTCGCCTGGGGGGCCGACGCCGTGCGGGCAGCGTACGCCGGGGCGGACGCGCTCCTTTCCGAGGCGTCACCCCCCCGCCGCCGCGCCTACGTCCGCACCCTGGCGGTGCTCACGGTGGTCCTCGGCATGGCCGTGAACGTCCTGTGGATCTTGCCCTCCCTCAACCTGTTCGTGGACCGCCACGCCGCCCTGGCGGTGGAGGTCGACGTCCTCGTCTACCTCATGGGGGCGCTGGCGGGGGCGGCCTGGCACGCCATCCTGGACCGCCAGGCGTGGGTCGGGGCGTTGGTCACCGCCGCCATGTCTCTCATGGTGGTGGGCGGTGTCCTCAGCCAGCACGCCTGGTGCTGAGGACCTGCGGGGAGGATGGCGACCGTGGGGAGGAGGGGAGGGCGGGGCATGGAGGTGGGAGACGTCGATGCCGCCGTCCTCGGCCTCGGCGGCGGGGGTGGGGCGGCGTGAACCACCCCGATCTCATCGTGTGGGCGCTCGTCATGGGCCTGGTGCAGGGCTTCTCCCACTGTGCCGCCATGTGCGGGCCGTTCGTCCTCGCCTTCGGCGTCACGAGCCGGAGCGCCGCCGCCGCAGGGGAGGCGGCACCGACCCGCCGCCCCTCCCCCCTCGCCCTCATCGCCGCCCACCAGGCGGGGCGGGTGGCCGTGTTCACCCTCCTCGGCCTGGGAGCGGGGGCCATCGGGCAGGCGGTGGACGTGGCCGGGCACGTGACCGGCCTCGACGCCGCGGCGGGCATCCTGGGCGGCGCCCTCATGTTGGCGTGGGCGGTGGACCAGCTGCGCACCGGCCACGGCGCCGGCGCCCTGGAACGCTGGTCGCTGTTACGCCTCAGCCCCGTTCAGGCGCTCTTCCGCCGCGTCGTGCGCGTGCGCACGCCCGGCGCCGCCCTGGGCGCCGGGGCGATCGTAGGCCTGCATCCGTGCGGTCTCATATTTGCCATGCTGGCCTCCGCCGCCGCCACCGGGTCGCCCCGAGCGGGCGCCGTCATGCTGTTGGCCTTCGGTCTGGGTACGGCGCCCGCCCTGTCCGCCATCGCCGCCGCCGGCTGGTACGGTGGCGCCCGCCTGCGCTCCCGCCCCCTGGCGTACGCGGCCGGCGTCCTGGCGGCAGTGGCGGGGGTGCTGTTCGTCCTTCGGGGCCTTGCGGCCAACGGCGCCGTGCCGGAGGTGAACCCGTGGCTGTTCTGACCTGCCCCCTGTGCGACGGCCCCGTGGAGCGGCCGGTGCCCGACGGGCCGCGCACCTTCTGCTGCCACGGCTGCCGGGACCTGTGGCACCTCTTGGGCGAAGAGCGCGTGGCCGAGGTGAAGAGCCGCCCCGGCATCGTGTGGGACGCCGTTCGGTCGGCCGTCGCCGCCGATTCGCCCGAGGCCGCGGACGCCGCCTCGGCGGCAGGCAGGGTGCGCGCTCTCACGCTGCACGTGGAGGGCATGTGGTGCGCCTCCTGCAGCATCCTGGTGGAAAGCGTCCTATCGCGCCGGCCGGGCGTCCTCAGGGCGCGCGTGGACTTCGCCACCGCCACCGCCACGGTGGCGGTGGACGACGACAACCTCGGGGTGGAAGACCTGGCCCAGGCTGTGGCCGCCATCGGCTACGGTGCCGGCGCCAAGCCGCCAGAGGCTGGCGAGGAGGCGGCGGCCGATCGCGACCTGTTGCGGCGCTTCGCCCTCGCCTCCGTCCTGGCGATGTTCGTCATGATGTTCTCGGTCCCGGTCTGGTCCGGGTACCTCCCCCTCCTCCTGCCCTGGCAGCGGTACCTCCTGGGGGCAGGCCTGGGAGGGGCCGCAGGCGCCGTGGTGTTCTGGGCCGGCTGGCCCTTCCTGCAGGGGGCGTGGGCCGCGGTGCGCTCGGGCGTGCCCACCATGGATCTCCTGGTCGCCCTGGGGGCGCTGTCCGCCTACGGGTACAGCGTGACAGCGCTGCTCGCAGGGGGGCGCTACCTGTACTTCGACACCGCCAGCATGCTCGTGGCCTTTCTCCTCCTAGGGCGGGCCATGGAGGCGGGGACGCTGCACCGCGCCGCAGCCGCGGTGCGCATGCTGGCCACGCTCCTGCCGGCGCAGGCGGTGGTGGTGCGCGAAGGCGGCGAGGTGCCGCTCGACCCGTCGCACCTCGTCCCGGGTGACCGGGTGGTGGTGCGCCCCGGATCCCGCCTGCCGGCGGACGGCGAGGTGGAGGCAGGCGAGGCGGAGGTGGACGAGTCCTTCCTCACGGGGGAGCCCCTTCCCGCCCGCCGCCGTCCGGGCGAGGGCGTCTACGCCGGCAGCCTGGTCGTCGACGGGCACCTCGTCGTGCGCGTGCGCCGTCCCCCGGGCGAGAGCGTCCTCGCCCAGACCGCACGGTACGTCCAGGCGGCCCAGGGCGGTGGGGGACGCCTGAGGCGCGCCGCCGATCGCGTCCTGCGCCTGTTCGTGCCCCTGGTGCTGGCCGTCGCCGTCGCCAGCTTCGCCCTCGACCGCCTGGTCGGGCACGCATCCCTGGCCGCCGCCATGCTCCATGCCGTGGCGGTGCTCGTGGTGGCCTGCCCGTGCGCCCTGAGCGTGGCCACGCCCCTCGCCGTTCTCGCCGGCGCCGACCGCCTGTCCCGCCTGGGCGTCCTCTTACGCGACGACGCCGCCCTGGAACGGGCGGCGCGGGTGGACGACGTGGTGTGGGACAAGACGGGCACCCTCACCACGGGGGTGCTCGCCCTGGCCGGTGAGGCGGCGGTCGACGACCGCGCCCTGGCGCTGGCGGCCGCCGTGGAGGAAGGCTCCGCCCATCCGGTGGCCCGCGCCCTACGGGAGGAGGCACGGGCGCGCGGGCTCACCGTACCGGCCGCCGACGGGGCCATCCTTCGCGCCGGCCTGGGCGTAAGCGGACGAGCGGGGGGCGTGGCGGTGCGTGTGGCCGCCCTCGACCGCGCGGATGTGCCGCGGGAGATGGCCGATGCCGCCGCCCTGGGGACGGAGGACGCGGTGCTCGTGGGGGTGTGGCTGGACGACCGCCCAGCGGCCGTCTACGCCTTCGCGGACCGGGTGCGTCCGGAGGCGGCGGCGGCGGTGGCGCGCCTCGCCTCCGGCGGCCGGCGGGTGTGGCTGGTGACGGGCGACGGGGAGGGACCCGCCCGCGCCGTGGCCGAGGCGGTGGGCATCGCCCCGGAACGCGTACGCTGGCGGCATGGGCCGGAGGACAAGGCCGAGCTGGTCTCGGCCCTGCGCCGGGAGGGCCGCCGCGTCGCCTTCGTGGGCGATGGCATCAACGACGCCCCCGCCCTGGCCGCCGCCGACCTGGGATTGGCCATGGGCAGCGGCACGGACATCGCCGCCGAGGCCGGCCATCTCGTGTTGGCGGGGGGCAGGCTGGACGCCGTGCCGGAGGTGCTCGCCACCAGCCGGGAGGTGGCCCAGACCATCCGCCGCAATCTGGCCTGGGCCTCCCTGTACAACGCCGCCGCCATCCCGGCCGCCGCCCTCGGCCTGGCCAGCCCCACCCTGGCGGCGGCGGCCATGGTGGCTTCCAGCGCCTTCGTATTGGGAAATTCGCTGCGCATCCTGGGCCTCGCGCCATGGCGCTACGCGCGCGGCGCCCTGGCCGTCGCGTCGTGGCTCGCGCTGCTCGTCGCGGCCGCGCGCCTCGGCCTGTAAGGGGCGACGCGCAACCCAGCCCGGGCGACGGGTTGCCGGCCCGGCAGGGGGATCGGCCACCCTGGCGCGAATCTTCCCGTTTGCATTCGAAGGCGGCGCCGGCCGCAAGGGGGTGAGGAGTTGGGCGCGACGTTGGCCGCGTACGGACCCTTCGCCCTCTGGCACCCGGAAGTGGCGCTTCTGGTCGTCCTCCTGGCCATCCTCTACCACCAGCTCGTGGGCCCGCTGGCGGCCCGCTTCGGCGCTGCCGAACCCGTCCGGCCCGGGCAGATCGCGGCCATGTACGGCGCTCTCCTTCTCCTCTACGCCTCCATCGGCTCGCCCCTGGAACTTTTGGCCGATCGCTACCTGTTCGCCGCCCACATGCTCCAGTTCGTGCTCTTGACGAAGGTCATGCCGCCCCTTCTCCTAGCCGCGCTTCCCCCGTGGTTCTGGCGCACCCTGCGGGACTCCCCCGGCGTCGGACCGCCATGGCGGTTCATGACCCGACCCGCCGTGGCGGTCACCTTCTTCTCCGGTCTGTTCACCGTGCTCCAATTGCCCGCTGTGCTGGATCCCTCGTTGCGGTCCAACGCCCTGTACGTCCTCGAGCAGCTGGTGCAGCTTCTGGCGGGTGTTTGGATGTGGTGGCCCGTCCTCGCTTCCGAGGACCGCCTTACCCCCGGGATGCAGCTTCTCTACCTCTTCGTGGCCGCCGAGTTCATGATGCCGGTGGTGTTCTGGCTGCTCTTCCTCACCAACCGTCCTCTGTACGCGCCGTACGGGGCCGGAGACCACCTGTTCCTCACCGCCGTGAGCGACCAGGAACTGGGCGCGATCCTCATGTTCGTGGGCATGATCGTCTCGTA
>JAILZS010000090.1 GCA_023512375.1 Bacillota bacterium
CGGATGTGGGTGTAGTAGGGCAGCACGTCGTCCGGGCCGGCCGGGGTGCCGTAGGCCATGGTCAGGACGCCGATGGGCGGGTTCGCCAACGGGTCACCTCCGTTCTTCGTCGCCGGCGCGCGGGGCGGCGCGCGGGGCCGGCCGTGCGGCCGGGACGGGGTAGGCGTGGACGAGGGAGACGAGGCGGGCCAGGACCTCGGGCGGCGTGTTCGGCAGCACGCCGTGGCCGAGGTTGAACACAAAGCCGCCCGGGTGGCGCACCCCTTGGTCGAGGGCTTGCCGCGCCGCGCGTTCGAGCTCCGACCAGGGGGCCAATAGGAGCGCGGGGTCGAGGTTGCCCTGCAGGGCGGTGCGGGGTCCGACGCGTTCTCCGGCGGTGGCCAGCTCCACCCGCCAGTCGACGCCCACCGCGTCCGCGCCCGCGTCGCGCAGACGGCGGAGCAGTTCTCCCGCCCCCAGGGCGAAGGCGATGCGGGGCACCCCCAGGGGGGCGAGGGCGGAGAAGATGGCGGACACGGCCGGCGCCACGAACTCGTCGTAGGCGGCGGGGGAGAGCGTCCCGGCCCAGCTGTCGAAGAGCTGCACCGCCTGTGCCCCCGCCTCCACCTGGGCGGCGAGGTGGGCGGCCGCCACGTCCGCGAGGCGCGCCATGAGGTCCCGGAAGAGGGCCGGGCGCTCCCACATCATGCCCTTCGTGGCCAAGTGGGCGCGCGACGGCCGGCCCTCCACCAGGTAGCTGGCGAGGGTGAAGGGGGCGCCGGCGAAGGCGATGAGCGGCGTCGGGCCGAGAAGCTCCCGTGCGCGGGCGACGCTCTCCAGGACGTAGGGGAGATCGCGGTGGGGCACGAGGCGGCCGATGGCGCGGACGTCCGCCGCATCGCGCACCGGCCGGGCGAGGACCGGCCCCACGTGCTCCTCCAGGGTATAATCGATGCCGACCGGCCCCAGAGGCACCATGATGTCCGAGAACAGGATGGCCGCGTCGACGCCCAGCTGCCGCACGGGGAGGACGGTCACCTGGGCGCACAGGGCCGGGTCGCGCACGATGTCCAAGAGCGTGCGCTCCCGCCGCAGGGCCCGATACTCCGGCTGGTACCGGCCGGCTTGGCGCATGAACCACACCGGCGTGCGTTCGACCGGGCGCCCGCGCAGGGCGCGCAGGAAGATGCTGTCCGCGTCCAGGGCCGCACACCTCCATGCGGGACAGGCCCATGATACCGCAGCGTACCGGTCAGCCGGTCGCGGCGACACGGGAGTACGGGAGGGAGCAGGGATGGCGCAGGAGGACGAAGGGGCGCTGTTCGAGGACGAGGAGGCGCCCGAACCCCGCGCGGGCGAGGGAGGCGCCGAGCCGTCGTACCCGCAGCAGTACGTGCGCTTCTCGTTCTACAAGGTGGACGCCGCCTGGCGCCGTCTGGCGCCGGAGACCCGCGCCGCCCACAAGGAAGAGCTGGCCCAGGTGGTCGAGGCCACGGCGGCGAGCCAGCTCCTACAGCCCTACAGCGTGGTGGGGACGCGGGGCGACTGCGACTTCATGCTCTGGCATGCCTCCCCCGACCTGGGCGACATGTTCGCCCTTGCGGGGGCGATCCACCGCACCGCCATGGCCGGGTACCTCACCATGCCCCACAGCTACCTGAGCGTCACCAAGCGCTCCATGTACACGCGCGGCCACCGCCACCCGGACCAGCCGGAGAGCCGCCTCGAGGTGCGCATGGGCGAGGGTGCCTACCTGGTGGTCTACCCGTTCGTGAAGATCCGGCCCTGGTACAAGCTCACCGCCGGCGCGCGCCAGGGCATGATGGTCGAGCACATCCGCATCGGCCACAAGTACCCCCAGATCCGGATCCACACCACCTACTCCGTGGGCCTGGACGACCAGGAATTCGTCCTCGCCTTCGACGCCGACCGGCCGCTCGAGTTCGTCGACCTCATGATGGAGCTGCGGTTCAGCGAGGCCTCGGCCTACACGATGCGCGACACGCCCTCCTTCACCTGCCGGCGGGCCACGATCCGCGAGGCGCTCGACCTCGTCGGCTAAGGGACGTCCTTAAGTCGGCAGGGCGGGGGCGGTCGGCTCGCCCGTCGGCCACAGCGCCAGGGCGATGCCGCCCAGGACGGCGAGCCCTCCCGCCAACTCGGCGGGCGTGGGGGGCTCCCCGAGGAAGAGCCAGGCGAGGAGGCCGGCCCCCACCGGCTCCCCCAGGAGGGCGACGGAGATCACGCCCGGCGCCACCCGGTCGAGGATGCTCTGGACCATGCTGTGCCCGAGGGCCGTGGGGATGAGGGCGAGGAGGACGAAGGCCAGCCATGCCCCGGGCGCGGCGGCGGGGGCCGGCCAGGCGAGCCCCAGCGCCGCCGCCCATGGGGCCAGGACGGCGAGGCAGCCGCCGTAGAGCACGGCCACCTGGATGGGAGACGCCACCTGGGCGCGCACGCGCGCGCTGGCGAGGACGTAGACGCCATAGGTGGCGGCGCCGGCGGCGGCGAGGGCGTCGCCGGCCAGGCCGCCAGTGCCCAGGGTGAGCCCGTCCGCCCCGGCCAGGGCCGCCACGCCGGCCAGGGCCAGGGCGGCGCCCGCCCAGCGCCGGGAGGAGACGCGCCGGCGCCACAGCACGGCCTCCGCCCCCAGGACCAGGAGGGGGTGGGCGTTCACCAGCACGACGGCGCTGGCGACGCTCGTGCGCTCCACCCCCGCCGTCCAGGCGGCGAAGTGGAGCGCCAGGGCGATCGTGGCCAGGGCCATGGGCGCCGCCACGCGGCGGTCCAGGCCAAGACCGGCGGCCCGCCACCCCCGTCTGCGGGCATATGCCAGGGCGGCGGGGAGGGAGAGGGCGAAGGCGAAGAGCATGCGCCCGGCAGCCAGCACCATGGCCGGCGTGCCGGCGCCGTGCGCCCCGGCCCAGCGCAGGATGGGCCCGGAGAAGGAGGCGGCGGCCACGGCCAGGGCGAGGCGGGCGGCGGCGCCCCCGTCGGCGGGGCGCGCGGCCCTCACAGGTGCTCGAACCGGACCACGTCGAGCACGAACACGGCCGCGCCGCCCACGTTCACCTCCACCCAGTCGGCGTCGGAAGCGGCGACGCCGAGGGCGGGAAAGGCGAGATCGCCCGCCGCCATGATCTTCGTGCGGCTTTTGGCGTTGGCCCGGATGGCGGCCAGCACGTCCTCCACCCGGCTGTTCGGTACGCCGACCAGGAGCGTGACGTTTCCCTGGCGCAAAAAGCCGCCAGTGGAAGCAAGGCGGGTGACCCGGTGGCCGCGTTCCGTCAGGGCGCCCAGGACGCGCCCGGCGTCGGCGGTCTGGACGACGGCGAGGACCAGACGCACGCGGCACCACCCCCTCCGTTCGGCCTACGGCGCGCCATCGCGCCATGGCGGGGAGGATTCGCCACGCGCGGCCCGACTCTTGCCGTGCGCGGCGCTGCAGGCAAACTGGAGTGGGGGCGGGACGAACCCGCCGGCACAAGCGGGTCGTTGAGGAGGCGGCGCGTGGACGCACGGGAACTCATGGCCGGACCCTTCTGGCGCCTTGTCGGCATGGAGGTGGTACGCGAACCGGACGGTACGGACGCGGTGCGGCTCAGGGTGGGCGAGGAGCACTTCCAGATCATGGGCCGCGTGCACGGGGGCGTTCTGGCCTCGCTCGTCGACTCGGCCATCGCCCTCGCCGTGCACGCGCCGATGCCGCCCGACAGCGCCGCCGCCACCGTGGACCTCCATGTGCAGTACCTGAGGGCGGTGACCGAGCCGTGCGTGCTCATGGCGCGGGGGCGGGTCCTGGCGCGCGGGCACACCGTCGCCCTGGCCCGAGCCGAGGTGACCGGCTCGGACGGCACCGTGGTGTACGCCGTGGGCAGTGCCACCTATCGCCTGTACCCGCGCGGGACGTGAGCGCCGTCCGAGCCGCCCGCGGGCGGGTGCTCGTGGTGGGGGCGGGGCCGGCGGGTGCGGCGGCGGCCTTGGCCGCCGCCGCGCGCGGCGCCGAGGTCACGGTGGTGGAGCGCGCCTTTGCTGGCGGCAACGCGGTCGCCCACAGCCTCCTGCCGTCGAAGGTGCGCATCGCCGCTGCGCGCGACCTGGCGGCAGCGGCAGGGTGGGGCGCACCGGCGGGTGTCGCCGCCGGCGGCGTGCTCGCGCACCTGCGTTGGCGGCGGGAGGCGGCGCGGGCCGCCCTGGAGGCGCGCCTGGCGCAGGCGGGGGTGACCCTTCGATCCGGGGCGGCCCTGCGCTTCGAGGGCCCGGGCAGGGCGCATGTGGCGGCGCCCGGCGGGGAGAGGGAGGTCGCCTTCGACGCCGCGGTGGTGGCGACGGGGTCCGCCGCGCGGCTTCCCGCCGGCCTCAGGCCCGACGGCCGCCGCGTTCTCCTGTCGCGCGACCTGGCGACGTTGGCCGACCTCCCAGCGCGCGCCGTGGTGGTCGGCGCGGGCCCTACGGGGGTCGAGATCGCCTCGCTGCTCTCCCTGGCGGGTGCGGGGGTGACGCTGGTGGGCCGAGGGAGAGAACTCCTCCCGGGCGAGGACGCCGCCCTGACGGCCGACCTAGGCGCCAGCCTCGCGGCGCGAGGGGTGGAGATGCGCCTGGGGCGGGAGGCGCAGGCGTACGAGCCGGGGGAGGAGGGCGTGACGGTCGTGCTGGCCGGGGGCGAACGGCTTCGGGCCGACGCCCTGTTCGTTGCCACGGGACGCAGGGGGGAGACAGAGGGACTCGGCCTCGACCGGCTGGGGACGGCGCCGGACGGGGCGGGATACCTGGCCGTGGACGGGCGCGGGGCCACGTCGGCGCCCGGGCTCTTCGCCGCCGGGGACGTGACGGGACCGCCGCTTGTGGCCAACAAGGCGGCGCGGCAGGGAGCGGTGGCGGGGGCGTGGGCGGCGCGGTCGGCCGGCGGCCGGGCCGACCCCGAGCCGCCGCGTCTCGACCCGTCCACCCTGCCGGTGGCGGTGTTCGCCCAACCGGAGTACGCGCGCGTGGGCGCCGTGCCCGGACGGGAGGGGTACGAGGTGGTGGAGGGGGACGACCGCGAAGGCCTGCGCCCGCACGTGAGCGGGCTTCTGGGTTGGAGCGCCCGCCTGAGGCTGGCGGTCGACGGCGAAGGGCGGGTGGCGGGGGCAGCCCTTCTGGGTGACGGCGCGGCCGAGGGCATCCTCGCCCTCGCCGCGGCGGTGGCGTGGCGTATGCCGCTTGCGCGCCTTGGTGACCTGGTGCCCGTCGTGCCCTCTGCCGGGGAAGCGCTGGCGGCGCTGGTAGCGGATGGGATCTGACGACATGGATGGAGGGGAGCGTCCTTGGCTGAACCGTTCGTCTACCACCACCGCGTGCGGTGGGTGGACACCGACGCCTCGGGGATCATCCACTTCACCGCGGTCTTCCGGTTCACGGAGGCGGCGGAGGTGGAGTGGCTCCGGCACGCGGGCGTGCCGCTCGGCCGCCTCATGGCCGAGCGCGGCCTGAGCGTGCCGCGCGTGCATGTGGCGGCCGACTTCCGGCGCCC
>JAILZS010000091.1 GCA_023512375.1 Bacillota bacterium
CCTGCGCGACTGCATGCGGCGGGAGCTGGGCACAGATCTGTGACGCAGCAGATGCGGGAGCATCTAACAGTCCTGGCGCGCGGTGACCTATAACGAAGGCAACATTGAAGGACAGGTGGGCTGCGGATGAACCATCGATCGGGCGAGCAGCAGCTGCGGGCATGGGCCCGCCTCTGGAAAGAGGTGCGGCCGGCCCCACCCCACGCGGTCGAGGCCACGGCGCTGGGGGAGTACGCCGCCGTGCGCATCCTCGAAGGCCCGACAGCGGCCGCGCGACGGTTCCCGGAGATCGCGCGCCACCTCGATGAGGGCTGCGAGCGCTGCGAGGCAGACCTCAAGGAGCTGGTCGTCTTCCTGGATGGCGAGCGACAGCCTCAGCCCGATCCCCACGAACGGTGGCTCCCCACTGTTCTCGCGCTCGCCTGGCACTATGGGGGCGTGAACACGGCGGCATTTCGCATCGCCGAATACCCCGAGCTGGTCCTCCAGGGGGTGGAGTCCGGTGGCGACACGCAGCTCAACCTCGGCATCCGCCTGCGCACGGATGAGGTCCGCCTTCGGGTGGATGGCTGGGAGCTCCGCGTCGCGGATGCTGACGGCCAGGAACGGTTCCGCGGGGTGACGGACGCGCATGGCGCGCTTCGCCTCCCCGGTATCTCGGTCCCTGATCTCATCCACGCGCGCCTGGAGGTGAAACCGCCGGTGGGAACGGAGGGAGACTGACCGCGTTCGCGTGCGCTTCAGCCACTGCCAACCTGGCATAGGTCGGGCAGGTCCCCCCGAGCGGTACAATAGCGGGGGCCAGGATCAATCAGCGGCCTGGCAGCGAGGAGTCGGGGTCGAACCGATGCAGATCATTCGCGCGCCGCGCTTCAGCGGCTTCTGCGGCGGCGTGAAGCGCGCCTGGGAGCTGGCGCGTCTCGACCCGGCGCCTCGGGATCGGGGGCTGGTCCGTGAACGTGTCGGCGCCGGTGGACGTCGCCCGCCTTCTCGCCGACGGGAGCATCGCGAAGGGCGGCGGGGCGGGCGGCTCCGACCCGGGGCGGGGCCTGGTGGACGTCACCGCCGATCAGGTCGAGTACGTCCTGCGCTTCGACCCCGTCACCGGCCGGGCGCGCTTCGCCTTCCGCCTGGCGGCCGACGCCTCCACCCTGACGGGCCTGAACTGGAACGCCGACGCCGTCCTCACCCAGACGCCCGTGGGCGACAGCCTGCCCTGACCGGCGCCGCGGCGACCCGTCCGCCCTCGCCCGGAGGTGAATCCGGTTAGCACGCACCCCCTGCCCGGTGGGCCCTCACCCGGCGCGCCGGCGCCGGAGCCCTCGGCCCTCCCGCCCCCGCTGGACGCCCGTCCTCTGCGCTTGGCCTTCGTCACCGAGACGTGGCTTCCGTCCACGGACGGCGTGGTGACGCGCCTTGTGGCCACGGTGCGCCAGCTGCGCGCCATGGGGCACCAGGTGACCATCGTGGCGCCGGAGCCCAGCCCGCCCGTATTCGAGGGCGTGCGGGTGGACACGGTGCCGACCGTGTCCGTCGGGTTCATCGCCGGCGGACGCCCCTGGGGCCTTCCCCTGCCGCGCGTCGCCCGCTACCTCGACCGGTTCCGCCCCGACCTCGTGCACGTGGTCAACCCGTTCGTCGTGGGGGTGGCGGGCGTGGTCGCCGCGCGCCTTCGGGGCTGGCCGCTGGTCGCCTCCTACCATACGAACGTGGCCGCCTACGCCCGCTTCTACCACCTCGGCTTCACAGCCCCCGCCGTGTGGGCCCTTCTACGCCTGCTGCACAACAGCGCCGACCTCAACCTGGCGACGTCGGAGGCGGTGCGCCAGGACATCCTGCGCCACGGCATCCGGCGCGTGGAGCTGTGGGAGCGGGCGGTGGACACCGACCTCTTCCATCCCGACCGGCGCTCCGCCGCCATGCGCCGCCGCCTGGCAGCCCGCGCCCCCGACGCACCCGTCGCCCTGTACGTGGGGCGCCTGGCGCCCGAGAAGGGGCTCGACCGTCTGCGACCCCTGGCCGACCTTGTGCCCCCCGTCAACCTCGCCTTCGTCGGCGACGGCCCCGAGCGGGCGCGCCTGGAGCGCCTGTTCGCCGGGACGGGCGCGGTGTTCACCGGCATGCTCCAGGGCGAAGAGCTCGCCCGCGCCTACGCCAGCGCCGACCTCTTCCTGTTCCCCTCCACGACCGACACCCTGGGGTTGGTGGTGCTCGAGGCGCTCGCCTCCGGCCTGCCGGTGGTGGCGGCCGACAGCCCTCCCAGTCGGGAGATGCTGGAGGGCACCGGGGCCGGCCGCCTGTTCGACCCCGCCGACCCCGGCGCCCTGGCCGCCCTCGTCGCCCGCCTGGCGGCCCCCTCTGCTGCCGGAGAGCGCCACGCCATGTCCGCGCGCGCCCGCCAAGAGGCCGAACGACGCGACTGGCGGGCGGCCACCGCCCGCCTCGCCGCCGCCTACCGGCGGGTGCTGGAGACGCGGTCCGGGTGAGGGGCGTCCTGCCGCAGTTCTTGCGTTTCGTCGCCGTCGGCGTGTCGAACAGCGTCGTCGACTTCGGCGTCTTCAACCTCCTGGCGTACCTGTTCCCCACCGCCGACCTAGGCGTGCTGGTGCTGTACAACAGCGTGGGCGTGGCCCTGGCCATCCTCAACAGCTACCTGTGGAACACGCGTTGGACCTTCCGCGGCGCCGTCGCCACGGGGCGCCGCGTGCGCCGCCAGCAGGTTTTGTTCGTGGCCCAGGCGCTTCTCAACGTGGGGGTGAACGACGCCGTCGTCGCCACCCTCACCCGCCTGCTCTTCTACCAGACCATCCTCAGCCAGAGCGCCAGCTCCAACGTGGCCAAGCTGGCCGGCATGCTCGTGGCCT
Source organism: Bacillota bacterium (assembly GCA_023512375.1). Taxonomy (GTDB): domain Bacteria; phylum Bacillota; class Sulfobacillia; order JAJZYS01; family JAILZS01; genus JAILZS01. The sequence goes on from JAILZS010000091.1 coordinate 2,865, forward strand.
CGGCCTTCAGCTTCCTCGTGATGAAGTACGTGGTGTTCGTGTGAGGCGGGCGAGGGTGCGGGGTGGAGGCGGCGTTGACCGCCGAGCCGGGCGGTGCTAGCGTACGGGGGAACGCTTCTTCAGGGTTCGTCCAACGGTAGGACACGGGACTTTGGATCCCGGTATGCTGGTTCGAATCCAGCACCCTGAGCCAGGTTTCTCCCCGGCGGACAGCCGCGGGTGCCGAGCGCGGGCGAGAACCCGCCACGCGGTGGTGGGCTCCCTCGAGGCGTTACCCACTCGCAGCGTAGCTGGGAAGTCGGTGATGCCCAGAGGTGGAAATGCTGGACATGGTCCGAGGGAGACGCCCTGGGCGGGTACGTCCCACCCTCAGCCCAACGAGGCGCTCCCCGGGCCGGCTTGCGACGGCCTCAGCCCCGACGTCACTCCCGCTCAGGTGGAATCGACTTTGCGGGCTTTTGGAGTTGGACGGCCGTCGGACGGCCCAGCCGGAATGCATGGGAAGACGCCAAGACGACAGATCCCTGCCCTTCATGGCCGGCCCCGGGGGCCTGTACGCCCGCCGGGCGGCGCCTTGATCCCAGCCGCCCACGGAGGGAAACTGAGACGAACTCGGTCGGGGGCAGACGTCGGCACCAACGAGAGGTCCGTTCGCCAGGCGTTGGGCTCGCGCGAGAGTCCAGCCCAAGGATGGGCGACGTTCAGAAACGGCCAAACATCCCCACCAACGGGGGAAGCCTCCGAGGCGGGAGAGGATGGTGGACGAGTGGGCTCGGGACCGGCGCTGGTACCGTTGACTCAAGGGAAGCGTGACAGCAAGCCCGCACTGGATCGGGATGTGGCTGTCCCTCTACACGAACAGCTCAAGATTGCGCTCCGGCACGCTGTCGATGCCGGTCGCTATTCCGTGGGCACACGCATCCCGTCAGAACGTGAACTGTGCGAGATGTTTGGAGTTAGCCGCATCACCGTGCGGTTGGCGATCAGCGAAGGGGTACAGGAGGGGTGGTTGCAACGGTATCAAGGTAAAGGAACCTATGTAGCGGAGCGGAGGATCACGCAAGGTTTGGGTCGCATACGTGCCTTTGGAAGCACGATGGAAAGTGCTGGGCTCAAGCCATCAACCAGGTTTCTCGGGGCCAATGTCGTGCCCGCAGATATCCTTATTGGGGAGACGCTCCACCTATCGCAGCCAGCCGTCGCACTAAACATACGCGTCGTAGGATTTGGGAACGGCGAACCGATGGTTTTCTATGATTCCTATTTCGACATCGATCGGGGGTCGCGTATCGCCGAGGAATGTCGACGCCGGACGGAAGCCGGCCAGCCCTTCAGCACCTTCGACCTCTATCAAGGGTCCACCGACCCGCACCCGTCGCGCGTGGACCAGACGTTCGAGGCACAGGCGGCTCGAGCAACCGTCGCTCAAGCCCTTGGGATTCCGGAGGGTAGCCCCGTGTTTCTAATCACGTCGATCTTTTACACTGCCGGAGGCGCACCGCTTGAGTTCCGGCGCGCCTATTACCGGGGTGACCGGTACCGCTTCACCTTATCGCGCGATATCGGATAGACCGTGTAGTCCAAAAAACTCGCCAGTCGCGTGCAGGGCGGCCGGAGGCGGCCGGCAGATCCACCGCGTGCTACAGGTTGGCGGAATGGATAGCCTGATAAACTTGCGAACCATGGCGTAAGGCGAAGCCACCGAAGTGCCGGTGGCTTCAATCATTGGCGAGCAGGCAATACGACGCTTGACGGCCAAAAATACACCCAAAACTGGTCCTGGAAGGCGTTGCCAATTACCAATTCCTCGCCTTCCAGGGAGGAAGCACATGCTGCGAGTCAGCCCCCTCGTAGCACAGCGTGAACATACCACGGCCGCCCTCGAGTGGGCCAGTGCCCACGGCGTCCTCGACATGTGCCTGGCCCGCTTTCAGCCCGTGATCGACTCCCTCGAGGCCCTGCCCCTCGAACCCGCCCTGCCCATCCTTCAAGAACGCTATTGCCCCGACCGCGGCCGCCCCGCCTACGACCCCCCTCCTCATGCTGCGCACGGAGCTCGCCCGCCGGATTGTCCGCATCGATAGCCGTGACGCCTTTGCCTCGGACGTCCTCGCTCCCTCGCCCTTCCTCCGCCTCCTCCTCGGCTACCCCGCCGAGGGGCAGGGCCTCACCCCCTGCGGCGAGACCCTGCGACGATTCGGACACCGCGTGTGCCCGTCGCGCCGCCGCGGCGTCGTCCTGCCGCCCAAGCGCCCAAGACGCCATGACACACGGCGAACGGGCGCCAGCGCTGGATCTGTCCGGGCGAGGTGGCCTCGAGCGGTATCCCCCGCCACAGCCCGCGCCATCGCCAGGGGTGGCGTACGGTCTCCTTCCGGCCCGAGGACGACTACCGCCTGGTCGCCGCCGTGCATCGCGCCAGCGCAGCATTCCGGGCTCTGTACGCCGGGCGGTCGGCGATCGAGCGGGCGGTCAACAAGCCCGCCATGGCCGACGGCGCCGTCGAGCATGGCTCGCGTGTCCAGAGCCGGGGCCGCCGCCTCTTCGACCTCTTCCTCGAGGCGCTGATCGGCTACGCGCGCGCCTTCATCCGCTGGCGCACCC
>JAILZS010000024.1 GCA_023512375.1 Bacillota bacterium
CCTCGTGCGCATGCACCGCGAGCACGTGAGGGACGGCGTGGAGGCCGCCGTCCGCGCCGCCTGGCTCCATCATCGCTTTACCCAGATCCACCCCTTCCAGGACGGCAACGGCCGGGTGGCACGGGCGCTGGCCACGCTTGAGTTCCTGCGTGCGCGCCTGTTTCCCCTCGTCATCGACCGCGACCAGCGCACAGCCTACATCGACGCCCTGGAACAGGCCGACGCCGGCGACCTTTTGCCCCTCATCCGCCTCTTCGCCGCCGCCGAGCGTCGCGCCCTCATGTGCGCCCTGGGACTCGCCCACGACGCCATCTAGACGGCCCAGAACATGAACGCCGCCGTGGCGGCCTTCACCCGCGACCTCAGGCGCAGCCTCGCCGACCCCGAGGCCTCGGCCCGCCAAGCCCTCGAGGTGGCGGAGGAGCTTTCCCGCCGGCTGCAACGCCGGCCCGGACGATGTGCGCACCTTCCTCGAGCGGGACCTGGGAGGGACCGGCATTGGGGTCGCCGTGGGGCGATCGAACCAGGGCGATGCGACATGGTATCGGGCCCAGATCTTGGCCACCGCTGGGGCACTCGACTACTACCCCAATGTCGCGGCGCCCCGCCTGTGGGTGCGGCTTCATCTCTCCGGCCGGCTGCGGGCCGACCTCGTGTTCAGCTTCCACGCCGTGGGCACGCACCCGCGCGGGGCCATGGCATGCGTCGCGTTCACCAGCATCCCCTTGGAACGGGGACCAGAGGGCGAGCCCCAGTGGCGCTCGGACCCGGCGTGCGCCGAACCCTTCGCTTTCTCCCATGGCACCGACCCCGAGGCCGTATCCCCGGAGTTCATCGCCTGGGTGGATCGGGCCGTGCAAGTGGGACTGGAGACGGTCCGGCGCTACCTCTAGCGGCGCCACGCCCTAGGGCGGGCCGTGAGGCGAGACGCCGCCCTCAGGCTGCCCCCGCAAGGATCGGATGCGCCTTGCGCCGGGAGTGGGCGGTCCCTCCCCGCGCCACGCGGCACCCGCTGCCCCGCCGACGTCTCGACGGTCACAGGGCGACCACGCGGCCGGCGTTCGCTCCCCGGCGCCCCGCGTGCCTGGAACGGCGCCTCACCGCCCGCGTCTCGCCACCAGGGTGAGGAGCGGAAGCGGACCGTCGCGGTAGGTGCGGGCCACCACCTCAAACCGTGCCGCGATGAGCGGCTCGGGGTCCTGATCGAGCCGGCAGCCGGCCGCCATCCGGCGCCACGCCGGGGCGACCGCCTCCTGCAGCCGGCGATACGCGGGCGAGCGCGAACGCACGTGCTCGAACACGAGCAGGGTGCCGCCCGGGCGAAGGACGCGGAAGAGTTCGTGTACCGCGCGCCACGGGTCGGCGACCGAACATAGGACGAGCGTCACCACGGCGGTATCGAAGCTCGCAGCCGGGAAGGGCAGCTTCTCCCCCTCCGCTTGGACGAGCTCCACCGGCACCGGGCTTCGCCGCGCCCTGCCGCGGGCCCGGGCCAGCATCCAGGGGTCGGGCTCCACCGCCCAGACGCCCTGCACCGCTCCCTTTGGGTAGAGAGGCAGGTTGAGGCCCGTGCCCACCCCCAACTCGATCACCCGCCCGCGCGCCTGTCGGAGCAGGGAGCGGCGCACCGCGGTGAGCCGCCAGCGTTCCGGCAGCCACATGACCGGATCGTACAGCGCCGCGAACAGGCGGCTTGCCAACGATGCTACGGCGCCCCTCCTCCCTCCCCCGGGGCGATGCGTCGCCCCGCATCGGCCCCTCTCCCCCCGACCGCAGAAGGGGCCTGGATGCGCCGCTCGGTACGCGACCCCCGCCTACGGCCAAAGGCGCTTGGCCACCTCCCCCACCACCGCCAGTTTGGCCGCCTGCGCCTCCCACGCCACCGGGTTGCCCGCGGCCACAGAGGCGAAGCCGCACTGAGGGCTCACGGCCAAGCGCTCCAGGGGGACGTAGGCCGTCGCCTCCCGCACGCGCGCCTCCACCCGGGAGGGGTCCTCTACCTCCGGCGCCTTCGTGCTCACCAGCCCGAGCACCACCACCTTGTCGTCCGGCACGTGGGCCAGCGGCGCGAACGTGCCCGAACGCTCGTCGTCGTACTCGAGGAGGAGGCGTTCGTGCCGTAGGCGCCCGAACGCCTCCGCCACCGGCTCGTACCCCCCAGCCGCCGCCCACATGCCCGCGTTGTTGCCCCGGCACATGTGCAGGCCGAAGGTGACGTCCGAGAAGCCCTGGAGCACCGCGTTGTCCGCCTCCGCCCACGCCGGCACGAGGCGCTCCGGGTCGCCGAAGCGGGCGCGGCTGTCGGGATCAACCAACAGGGCGTAGTTGGGGGCGTCGAACTGGATGTACCTCGCCCCTGCCGCCACGAGGTCGGCCACCTCCTGGCGGAGGACGGCCACCACGTCCGCCAGGTAGGCGTCGCGCGTGGCGTAGGCGTGGGCGCTCAGGCGCGGCGACCAGTAGCGGGCGAGGAAGCTGGGCGCCGGCAGGGTCACCTTGGGGACGGCCCGCCGGACCCGACCCTTCAGGTAGGCGAAGGCGTCCGCCGCCAGGGGCCGGCGGCGCCGCAGCCGGCCGGTGCACACGGCGCGGGACGGCGCCTGCGCCCTCCCCGTGCCACCGCGCCACGAAAGCTCGATGTCGGCGCTGTCGGCAGGCGAAAGCGGCTCGAAGCCTTCGACGGCGTCGAACACGAGGGAGTAGAAGTTGTCGCGCCGGTACTCCCCGTCGGTGACGGCGTCCAGGCCCGCCTCCTCCTGCAGGGCGACGGCCTCGTCTACGGCCCGGTCTTCGGCCTGCGCCAGCCCGTCGGCAGCCAGCTCGCCCCGGGCGCGGGCCAGCCGCGCCGCCTGGAGCGCCGGCGGCCGGAGGAGGCTTCCCACCACGTCGGCGCGCACGGTCCCCAAAGAGCCCCTAGTCGCGAGCGCGCTCACGACCCTTCACCCCCCGCCGCTCCCCGCCAGCGCGGATCGACACGAAGCGCCGGTGCGCCTGCCCCGGCCAGTCGGGACGCGAGCGGCTCCACGCGCTCGCGGATGAGCGACCGCAGGGCGTCGAACTGGGCGCGCGCCTGGCCGGACAGGTAGGCGAGCAGCTCGTGGTCCTGGCGCGTGGGGGCGGCGTCCGCGCTGCCGCTCTGGTTGAGGAGGGAGGCGATCTTCACGTTGAGCATGGGCGGGAAGTTGAGAAGGTCCTTGGGGCTCTGGGCGCGCACCTGCACGAGCTGCTCCTCCACCGCGGCCAGGGCGTCGGCGACGGCCTCTACCTCGTCCCTCAGCGCCTCGCCGCCGTCCGGCGCGTCTGCCAGGCGGTCGCGCCACGCCCCGAGCTCGGCGCGCAGGGCGCGGATCTGTGCCACGGCGGCGTGCGTCTCGTCCAAGAGGTCGGCCACGGCGCGTTGGAAGGCGAACTGGGCGCGCAGGTCCTCGGCCGTGGCGGGCGTGTTCGGGTCGGGGCGCACCTCGAAGGACGCCTCGTAGCGCTGGCCGAAGGCCTCGAGCACGGCGCGGTAGCGCCCCGCCGGGGCGAGGGGGCCGCGCGGGTCCCCGCCCCGGTACACGACGCCGGGCACCGTCCGGGGGTCGGGGTAGCGCAGGTTCCACGTCACCCGGTGCGAGCCGCGCCCGGTGGGCAGGCGCTGGGCGCCCGCGCCGTCGCCCCGCCACGTGCGCACCGCCGTGCCCTCCTCGTCGTACACGGTGAGGGTGGTGTCGGGCGGGGCGTCCTCCGCCAGCACGTAGGTGAAGGTGACGCCCTCGGGCGGGTTCGCGCCGGCGTTGAGGAACTCCATGCGCTCGCCGCCCTCCCGGTCGGCGACGCGTTCCCAGGCCAGCTCCCCCACCTCCGTCTGGATGAAGCCGCGCCGGCCGGCGCGCTCGGCAAAACCCCAGCGCGTGCGGTAGCGGTACACGACGGAAGGCGCGTGGAGCTGCGTCCGCCCCTCCCCCTCGCGCGCCATGCGGCGCAGGGCGCCAACGTCGTCGAGGATCCAAAAGCTTCGGCCGTGCGTGGCCGCCACCAGGTCGTCGCCCCGCACCGCCAGGTCGTGCACAGGCACGAGGGGCAGGTTCTGGCGCAGCGACCGCCAGCTCTCCCCCCCGTCGAACGAGACGTGCACGCCCCGGTCGGTGGCCAGGTACAGGAGGCCGGGCACCTCGGGGTCCTCGCGCAGAGCGCGGGTCGAGTCCTCGGGCCCCAGCCCGGCGACGATGCGGCGCCAACTCTGGCCGTAGTCGCGCGTCACGTACACGTACGGGGCCGGGTCGTCGAGCTTGTAGCGGTTCGCCACCAGGTAGGCGGTGGCGGCGTCGTGGGGAGAGGCCTCCAGCATGCTGACGAGCGACCATTCGGGGAGATCCGAGGGCGTCACGTCGGTCCAGGTGGCCCCCCCGTCGCGCGACACGTGCACGAGGCCGTCGTCCGACCCCGCCCACAAGATGCCCGCCTGGACGGGCGACTCGGCCAGGGCGAAGACGGTGGCGTAGGTCTCCGCGCCCGTGTTGTCCTTGGTGATCGGGCCGCCCGACGGCTCCAAGGTGTGGGGTGCGGCGCGCGTGAGGTCGGGGCTGATCGCCTCCCAACTGCGGCCGTCGTCGCGGGAGCGGAAGACCAGGTTGGCGCCCACGTACAGGACGTTCGGGTCGTGGGGCGAGATGAGGATGGGGAACGTCCACTGGAAGCGGTAGCGAAGGGCACCGGCGCCGTATCCCGATACCTCCTCGGGCCAGGGGGTGACCACCTGGCTCTGGCCGCTTCGATGGTCGTAACGCGTCAGGCGCGACCCGTTGGAGCCGGCGAAGACGATGTCCGGGTCGTCGGGGCGGACGGCGATGTAGCCGCTCTCCCCCCCGCCGACGTCGTACGTCTCCGCGTTCGCGATCGCCGGCAGGCGGCTTCGGCTGGGGACGGACAGGGTGGTGTTGTCCTGCTGCGCGCCGTAAACGCGGTAGGGGGTGCGGCTGTCGGTCGTGACGTGGTAGAACTGCGCCGTCGGCTGGTTCATGAGCGTCGACCAGGAGCGGCCGCCGTCGAACGAGACGGCGGCGCCGCCGTCGTGCCCGTTGATCATGCGCAGGGGGTCGCGCGGGTCGATCCACAGGTCGTGGTGGTCGACGTGGGCGGCGGGGATCTCGGTGAAGGTGACGCCGCCGTCGCGCGAGCGCCAGAGCTTGAAGTTCGTGGCGTACACGGCGTCGGGGTCGACGGGGTCGGCGGTGATGTGGTTGAAGTACCACGGACGCTGCCTGAGGTCCGGGTTGTCCGTGGTGCGCACCCACGTGGCGCCGTAGTCGTCGCTGCGGTAGATCCCGCCCTCGCGCGCCTCCACCGTGGCGTAGACGCGGCCGGAGCGCGCGCTGTGGGCGAGCCCGATGCGCCCGAGCGGCCCGCCGGGGAGGCCCTCGCCCACCTCCTCCCACGTGTCGCCGCCGTCCAGGGAACGGAACACGGCGCTCCCCGGGCCGCCGCTCGTCAGGCTCCACGGCGTGCGCCGCACCTGCCAGAAGGCGGCGTACAAGATGCGGGGGTTCGTGGGATCCATGGCCAGGCTCACGGCACCGGTGTCGCGATCGCGGAAGAGCACCCGCTCCCACGTGCGGCCCCCGTCCGCCGAGCGGTAGACGCCGCGCTCCTCGTTCGGGCCGAAGGCGTGCCCCAGGGCGGCCACGTACACCCGGTCGGGATCGGTGGGGTGGACGACGATGCGGCCGATGTGGCGCGTGTCGGCCAGGCCCAGGTGGCGCCAGGTGCGGCCGCCGTCGGTGGAGCGGTAGACGCCGTCGCCGCCGTACACGTTGGAGCGCACGCAGACCTCGCCCATGCCCGCATACACCACGTTGGGGTCCGAGGGGGAGATGGCGAGCGCCCCCACTGCGGCCGAGTCGACCTGGCCGTCCGACACGTTGCGCCAGGTGATGCCGCCGTCCTCGGTGCGCCAGATGCCGCCGGCGCAGGCGCCGAAGAAAAATACGTTGCGCTCGGTCGGGTGGCCGACCACAGCCGTCACCCTCCCGCCGCGAAAGGGACCGATGAGTCGCCAGCGTAGCCCGTCCAGCACGAAGCGCCACCTCCCGAAGGTCTGCATTCCATCCGGGAGGTCGCTGTCCCTGCGCCCGCGAGCGGCCGCGTCGGGGCAGGCGCAACGTCTTCCGCGCGACGGCCGCCCTGCCGTCCTGCTCACCGACGGACGCGGCCCGCCGGCGTCGGTGTGCTGACGTAGACGGCCCAGCCCCGGCGCCCCGCCCTACGGCTCTCCGGTGGCGGGTCTCGGGTATACAGATGAATGGCACGTAACATAATACGTAGTCTGGGAGGGGGGAACTCATGGCGTTCGGTCTGTTTCAGGATCGCATCGTTCCGTCGAGCGAACTCAACCGCCACTCCGGGCAGGTGCTCAACCAGGCTATGAGCCAGCCGATCACGATCACTCGGCCACACGGCGACCTTGTGCTCATGCGCCGCACGCTCGCCGCATCCATGGCGCGCGCTCTCGACGTTCTCCCGGCCTTGACCCGCGCCTTGGCGACACTACTCGCACCCGACGACCGCGCCCGGGAGAACATCTCCTGGATCGACCGCCTGAGTCTGGAGGACACCGTCAGTTTGGCCGTCGAGCTGGTCGACGCCCTCGCACCAGCTGCCCGTTCGCTGGACACGGCCCGAGCCGTGCTCCATGAGTGGGCCGAGAGCCAACGCTGGACGAGCGACCCGGCGATCATGCGAACCCTGCAGCACGAACAGGCAGCAGCCCGGCGGGGGGGTGGTATCCTCGCCGGTGGAACCCAACCGTCGCCGACTCGCCCAGACGGCACGTAGGCGACGGGTCCGCGAGTCTACGCCCTTGGCCCGTCCCGCGCGCGCCCCATACGCCTGCACGATCGGTGGCGCGTTGGATGCCCACCTGCGTACACAATCAGAACGGTCCGCCTTTCCGGGTCCGGTATGGAGATGACACGGTCGCCTCTGTCTACAGGTCATGGAGGGATTCCCGATGAACGTCGGAGACGCGGTGCGCGCCGAGGTCGAAGCGCGCCGCGAGGCATTCGTGGGGCTTCTGGCACGCATGGTGCGCCAGCCCAGCGTCAGCGCCCGGGGCGAGGGCGTGCGGGAGATGGCCGCCCTCGAGCTCGAGGTGCTGGCCGAACACGGGTGGGAGGCACAGGCCTACGACACCCCCGGGCAGCCGGTCATCGTCGCCCATGCCGGGCCCAAGCGCGGGCAGGCGCCCCAGGTGCTCATCTACGGGCACTACGACGTGCAGCCGCCCGAGCCCCTCGCCCTCTGGCACAGCCCGCCGTTCGAGCCCACGGTGCGGGACGGCCGCATGTTCGGGCGCGGGGCGGGCGACAACAAGGGCCAGCACCTGGCGCACATCCTTGGCGCACACGTCCTCGCCAAGGTGGCCGGGGGCCTGCCGGTGGGCGTGACGCTCGTGCTCGAGGGGGAGGAGGAGTCCTCCAGCCCCCACCTCGACGCCTTCGTCGCCCAGCACCGCGACCGGCTGCGGGCCGACGTGGCCATCACCTCCGACGGGCCCATGGCCCCGGGCGACGTGCCCGTGGTGGCCCTGGGGGTGCGCGGCATCCTCAGCTTCGAACTCTCGGTCCGGGGGGCGCGGTTCGACAACCACTCCGGCAACAAGGGAAACGTCGTCCCCGACCCCACCTGGCGCCTGCTCGAAGTGCTCTCCGCCCTGAGGGGGCCGGACGGGCGCGTCGCGTTGCCCGGCTTCTACGATCGCGTGCGGCCGGTGGGAGAGCTCGAGGAGCGCGCCCTGGCGGCGCTGCCCTTCGACCCCCCGGCGGTGGCCGAGATGCTGGGCCTCGACGAGGCGGCGGTGCGCGCCTGGGACGGGGTGACCTACCACCGCCGCCTCATGCTCGAGCCCACGTTCACGATCAACGCCATCGCCAGCGGCGAGATCGACCAACACAAGACGATCGTCCCTGCCCGCGCGCGCGTGCGCTGCGACATGCGCCTGGTGGCCGACCAGGACCCGGAGGAGGTGGAGGCGGCCCTGCGCGCCTTCCTCGCCCGGCGCTTCCCCGACGTCGAGTACGTGTCGCACGGCTGGATGCGCCCGTCCCGCACGCCCCTCGACCACCCGGCGGCGGCCGCGGTGGCGCGCGCCCTCTCCCGGGCGCACGGGCGGCCGGCCCTCGTCCAGCCCGCCCTGGGGGGAAGCCTGCCCGACGCCGTGTGGACGCGCACCCTCGGCGTCCCCTCCCTCATCGTGCCGTACGCCAACGCCGACGAGCGCAACCACGCCCCGGACGAGAACATGCGCCTCGACCTGTTCCTGTCCGGGGTGGTGGCTACGGCCGAGATCCTGCGGGAGCTCGGGGACGCCCTGGCGGGAGGGCGAGGTTCGGCGCAGCAGGCGTTGGCCTGACCAGAAGCGAACCCCCGCGGAACGCCGCACGGAGGCGGCGCCGAAGGGGGGAGGATACGTGGCGGAAAGCGGGCGGACGCCCCCACCCCACCCCGCCCTGCGGCGGGACGTGCGCTGGGTGGGGGCGGTCCTGGGCGAGGTGCTCACCGAGGAGGAGGGACCCGAGCTCTTCGCCTTGGTCGAGGAGGTGCGGCGCGCGGCGCGCGCCCTACGCCGCCACCCCGACCCGGAGGGAGGGAGGCGGCTTCTGGAGCGCCTCAGGTCTCTGGACGACCGCCGGCGCGAGGGGGTGGTACGCGCCTTCGCGCTGTACTTCGTCCTGGTGAACACGGCGGAGCAGCTCCACCGCCTGCGACGGCGCCGCCTGCGCCGCCGCGCCCGGCCCCAGCCCCACTCCCCCCACGCCCTCGCCCGGCGCCTGGCGGAGGCGGGCGCCGACCCCGCGGCGGTGCGCCGGGCGTGGGAGGTGGACGTGGAGGTGGTGCTCACCGCCCACCCCACGGAAGCCAAGCGGCGTACGGTCCTCTCCGCCCAGCGCCGGTTGGCCGCCGACCTGAGCGCCGCCACCGCGGCCGCACGCCCGGCGTGGGAGCGCCGGCGCGCACGCTTGCGCCTCAAGGAAACGGTGCGCGCCCTGTGGCACACGCGCGAGGTGCGGACGGCGGCGCCCACCGTCCTGGACGAGGTGGAGCAGGCCGTCGCCTACCTGGAGGGGACGCTGGCCGCGGCCGTGCCGCGCCTGGCCGAGGCCTGGGCGGACGCCATGGCCTTCCTCGCGCCGGAGGCGGGCGCACGCCTGGGCGCCGTCGGCCCTCATCTGCGTCTGGCCAGCTGGGCGGGGGGTGATCGGGACGGCCATCCCGCCGTCACGTCCGAGATCACCGAGCAGGCGCTCGAGCGCATGGCGCGGGCGGCGCGCCGCCTGTACCGGCGCCGCCTCTTGGCCGTGCTCCCGGCCCTGGCTTGGCGCGACGAGGACCTCCCGCCCCAGGTGCGCGCCGCCCTGGCGGCGCAGATCCGGGGTCCGGTGCGCCATCCGGGGGAGAGCGTGCGGCAGCGGGCGTGGGAGATCGCCCGCCGCCTGCGCTTCGCCCCGGAGGCGGGGGGATACGGGCGGCGGGAGGATCTCCTCGCCGACCTGGAGCGGGTGCGCAGTGCCCTCGACCCCGCCGGCCGGCGTGCGCTCGTCGACCTCGACCGCCTGCTCGTGCTCGTGCGGGCCATGGGCCTCACCCTCGCCTCCCTCGACGTGCGCGAGCACGCCGGCCGCGTGCGCGAGGCGGTCGGGACGCCGGACGGGGGCGAAGTGGGGGCCACCTGGCGCGCCATACGCCGCCTGCAAGACCGCTACGGCGCCGACGCGGCATCGCGCTACATCGTCTCCATGGCCGAGGGCCCGGACGACCTGATGGCCGCCCTGGAGCTCGCCCGCCGGGCCGGCCTCGCGGGACGCGTCGACCTCGTGCCCCTGTTCGAAACGCTCGCCGCCCTGCGCTCCGCACCCGAGGTCATGCGCCGGCTGTGGCGCGACGAGGGCTACCGGCGGCACCTGGAGGGGCGCGGCGGCCGGCAGGAGGTCATGCTCGGCTACTCCGACTCGACCAAGGACGGCGGCTACCTCGCCGCCGCGTGGGCCCTGTACCGCGCCCAAGAGGAACTCATGGCGGCGGGGCGGGAGGCGGGCGTGACGGTGCGCTTCTTCCACGGCCGGGGCGGCGCCCTGGGGCGGGGCGGCGGCCCGACGGCGCGGGCGGTGGAGGCGCTGCCGGCAGGGAGCGCCGCGGGCGGGATCCGGGTGACCGTGCAAGGGGAGGCCCTGGGAGAGCAGTTCCTACTCCCCGGTCTGGCGGAGCGAAGCTTGGAGCAGCTGGTGGCGGCGACGGCGGCCAGCCTCGTCCCGTCCCTGTCGGCGCATGCGCCGGGACTTGAGGAGCGCGCCCTGGCCCAAACCCTGGCGGATTGGAGCGAGGCGCGCTACCGCGACCTGGTCGAGGGCGAGCCGGCCCTCGTGGCCTACCTGGCGGCCGCCACGCCCCTGGAGGAGATCGGCCGCATGCATCTCGGCAGCCGCCCGGCGCGGCGCGCCCCCACGCGCTCGCTCGCGGACCTCCGGGCCATCCCCTGGGTGTTCGCCTGGACCCAGAGCCGCTGCCTCATGCCGGCGTGGTACGGCGCGGGCTGGGCGTGGGAGCGGTACGTGCACGAGGAGGGGGAGGCGGGGCTCGAGCGGCTTCGCGCCTTGTTTTCGCGTTGGCCGTGGTTTCGCGCCACCGTGGACAACCTCGAGATGGCCCTGGCCAAGACGGACATGGCCATCCACCGCCTGTACGCCGACCTCGTGCCCGACCGCGATGCGGCCGAACGCATCTACGGCCTTCTGGAGGAAGAGTACCGGCGCACCGTCGCCCTCGTCCTGGAGATCACGGGCGATCGCGTCCTCTTGGAGCGCGAGCCGGCGCTGCGCGCCTCCATCGCCTTGCGCAACCCCTACGTCGATCCCCTCCACTACCTGCAGGCGGTGGCGCTGTCGGAGCTCGCCCGCACGCCTGCCGACGATGCGCGCGCGGCGGCGCTGCGCCGCCTGGTGCACCTGTGCGCGAACGGCATCTCCCATGGCCTGCGCAACACGGGCTGAGCTCGGCGGCGGGGCTTCACCAGGACGCGGTGCGGCAGGCGGCGAACCAAGGACCCGAACGGGAGGTGGGGCGATGGCGAACTGGCCCGACGGCAGGCGGGTCGCGGTCTGCCTGAGCTGGGACGTGGACGGGGAGTCGGCGCAGTACGTGCGCTTCCCGGACCGGGCGCGCCGGCAGCTGAGCGAACTCCACCAGCGCCTGTACGGCCCGCAGGTCGGGGTGTGGAAGGTGCTCGACCTGCTCGACCGCTACGGCCTTCCGGCCACCTTCTACATCCCCGCCTACACCGCGCGCATGCACCCCGAGGTGGTGCGCGCGGTCGTGCGCGCCGGCCACCCCCTGGGCCTGCACGGCTACATGCACGAGACGCTCGACACCCTCACCCCCGAGGAGGAGGAGCGCGTCCTCGTGCGCTCCCAGGAGGTGCTGGGAGACCTGGCGGGCTACCGGCCCACCCTGTACCGCTCCCCGAGCTGGGAACTCAACCGCCACACCCCCGAGCTGCTCGTGCGCCACGGCGTACGCTCCGACTCGAGCCTCATGGACGACGAGCGCCCCTACCTCCTTGAGACGCCGGCGGGGCCGCTGGTGGAGATCCCGATCCAGTGGCTCCTGGACGACGCCGAGCACTGGAACCACACGCGCGCCAACCGCGACAAGGCCATCGCGGACCCCGACGCCGTCTTCCGCCTTTGGGCGGGCGAGTTCGAAGGCTACCACCAGGCGGGCGGCTGCTACGTGCTCACCCTGCATCCGTTCATCAGCGGCCGATGGGTGTACATGCAGACGTTGGAGCGCCTCGTGCGCCACATCCTGGGCTTTCCGGGGGTGTGGTGGACGACCCTGGAGGAGGTCACCGCCTGGGCCGAGCGGCAGTCGGACCTCCCCCGCCGCGCCTCGCCGCCGCCCGAGCCCGTGGGGGGCATCCGGCCCTAGGCCGCTACCCGCCGCGCCCGGGCGGCGGTTGACGGAACGATGCGCCCTACCGTATCCTGCGCCTTACATCCCGCCCCCCGCCTCGCCGCGGTGGGGCGTCCCGACGGATCCGGCCACCGGCCACCCGTCTGCTTGCGCCCGAATGGGGGGAACGCCGCCCGGCGACCGGCATGATCGCCCTGCAAATCCTCGTCTACGGCCTGGTCACCGGCGCCAACTACGCCCTCGTGGCCGTCGGCTACACGCTCGTCTACGGCATCCTCAAGTTCATCAACTTCACCCACGGCGACGTGGCCATGGTCGGCTCCTTCCTCGCCCTCACGGCCATCGGTGCCATGGGGCTGGGCCTGCCCGCCGCCGTAGGCGTCGCGGTGGTGGGCTGCGCCATCCTGGGCATGGCGATCGAACGCGTCGCCTACCGCCCATTGCGCCGCGCCGGCCGCCTCACGCCACTTCTCACGGCCATCGGCGTGAGCCTTCTGCTCGAGAACCTGGTGCAGCTGGTGTTCGGCGCCGCCATCCGCACCTTCTCGCCACCGCCCTACCTGGCGGGGACGGTGGTGGTGGCGGGCGCCTACGTGACCGGGGTGCAGATCGCCATCTTCGCCGCCACGGCCGTGGCGGTGGCCGTCCTTGCTTGGCTCATCGGCCGCACCGCCCTGGGACGCCAGATCCGGGCGACGGCGGACAACTTCGACCTGGCGGTGGCCATGGGCGTGCCCACGGACCGCGCCATCCTGGCCGTCTTCGCCCTCGGCTCCGCCCTCGCCGGGCTGGCGGGGGTGCTGTTCGGCATGGAGACCACCGTGACGCCCACCATGGGCATCTCCCTCGGCATCTCCGCCTTCGCGGCCGTCGTCCTGGGCGGCATCGGCAGCGTGCCCGGGGCGGTGGTCGGGGCGCTCGTGCTCGGGGTGGCGGAGAACGTAGGCGCCTGGTTTTTGGGCGGGAGCTGGAGCGACGGCATCGGCGTCCTCGTCCTCGCCCTCACCCTCCTGGTACGGCCCGAAGGCCTCCTGGGGCGGCGCGACCCGGGGGCGGTGAAGCTGTGATCGCCGACGCCGTGGTCCTCATGTCCGTCTACGCCATCCTCACCCTGGCGCTCAACCTCAGCCTCGGCATGGCCGGGCTGTTCAACCTGGGACTGGCCGGCTTCTTCGCCATCGGCGCCTACGGCACCGGTCTCCTCGCCATCGCCGGCTGGCCCTTCCCCGCCGTGCTGGCCGCCGACCTCGTCCTGGGGGCGGCAGCGGGCCTTCTGTTGGCCTTCCCCAGCCTGCGCCTGAGGGGCGACTACCTGGCCATCGTCGCCCTCGGCTTCGGGCAGCTGACGGAGACCGTGCTCAACAGCTGGGACGGCCTCACCGGCGGCGCCAACGGCCTCGACAACATCCCCGCCCCCGGCGCCTTCGCCCACGTCTCCGGGCCGGTGGGGGCGGCCGTCTTCGCCCTCGCCCTTTTGGCCGTGGCCGTGGCCGTCACCGAGGGCCTGCGGCGATCGCCGTACGGCCAGCTCCTGGGCGCGGTGCGGGACGACGAGGTGCTGGTGCAGGCCCTGGGCAAGTCGCCGCACACCGCCAAGGTGACGGCGCTCATGCTCTCGGGCGCCCTATCCGCCCTCGGAGGGGCGGCCTACGCCTACGCCATCTCCTACGTCGACCCCGGCCTGGCCGACTTCCAGACCAGCGTCTACGTCTTCCTCGCCCTCCTGTTCGGAGGCATGGGCTCCACCTGGGGAAGCGTCGTAGGGGGGGCGGGCTTGGTGGCGGTGATGGAGGCCCTGCAGCTGGTGAACCTTCCCACGTCCGTCACCGGCCCGGCCCAGGAGGCGTTCTTCGCCCTCAGCCTCATCCTCCTCACGCTGTGGCGGCCCCAGGGGGTGGTGGCGCCGGCCGGCGCGGGACGGCGCGCTGGCGCCGCCCTGCCTGCGACGGCGGCGGAGGTGGCCGAGGATGCTTGAGGTGCGCGGCGTGGTCAAGCGCTTCGGAGGGGTCGAGGCGCTGGGCGGCGTCGACCTCGACCTTCCCGAGCGCGGCGTGCACGGCATCATCGGCCCCAACGGCAGCGGCAAGTCCACGCTGTTCAACGTCATCTCCGGTTTCTACCCGCCCGACGCGGGCGAAGTGCGCCTGGATGGGCGGACCCTCACGGGGCTTGCGCCCCACCGGGTGGCGCAGGCCGGGGTGGTGCGCACCTTCCAGCTCAGCCGGGCCTTCTCCGGCCTCACGGTGCGGGAGAACCTCCTGGCCGCCGCTCCGGATCGCCTGGGCGAGCGCCCCCTCGCCGCCCTGTTCGCCCGCCCCGCCTGGCGGCGGCAGGAGCGCGCCCTGGCCGAGGAGGCGGACGCGGTGCTCGAGCGGCTCGGCATCGCCCACCAGGCCGACGTGCCGGCGGGGCGCCTTTCCTACGGCCAGTCGCGCCTTCTGGAGCTGGGCCGCGCCCTCATGGCCCGGCCGCGCGTCCTCCTCCTGGACGAGCCCACCGCCGGCGTCCACCCCAACCTCGTCGTCCGCCTGGCGGAGCTCGTGCGCGCCATCGCAGCGGAGGGTCGGCTCGTGGTGGTGATCGAGCACAACATGCCCTTCGTCATGGGGCTGTGCGAGCGGGTGACGGTGATGGACGGCGGCCGCGTCCTCACCTCCGGCACGCCCGCGCAGGTGCGCGCCGACGAGCGCGTCCTCGACGCCTACCTGGGGGAGGAGCCCGCCCATGCTTGAGCTCCGGGGGGTGGCGGGGGGGTACGGCGGCCCCCAGGTGCTGCGCGGCGTGACCCTGCGCGTGGCGGCGGGGGAGTTCGTAGCCCTCATCGGACCCAACGGGGCCGGCAAGTCCACCGTCCTCAAGGCGGTGGCGGGCGTCCTGCCGCGCGTGGAGGGCGAGATCGCACTCGAGGGACGGCCGGTGCAGGGCCTTTCCCCCCGCGCCCTGTTGGCTCTGGGCGTGGTCTACCTGCCGCAGGGGCGCAACGTCTTCCCCTCCCTCACGGTGCTCGAGCACCTGGAACTCATGCGCGACCTGGCGCCCCACGCCCTCTCGCCGGAGGCGGTGTTGGAGCGCTTCCCCGCCCTCCGGCCGCTCCTGGGTCGGCGCGCCGGGCTGCTCTCCGGCGGCCAGCAGCAGCTCCTCTGCCTCGCCCGCGCCGCCCTCGCCTCGCCCCGCCTCCTGCTCGTGGACGAGCCCTCCCTCGGCCTGGCGCCGCGGGTGGTGGAGGATGTGTTCGCCGCCCTCGCCGACCTGCGCGGAAGGGGGGTGAGCATCCTCCTCGTGGAGCAGAACGCCCGCCGCGCCCTGGCCGCGGCGGACCGCGCCTACGTGCTCGAGCTCGGCCGCACCCGCCTCGAGGGGCGGGGGCGGGAGCTCCTCGAGGACCCGAGGGTGGCCCAGCTCTACCTCGGGGCCCCCGTCTCCGCGTCGGCGCCATAGCCGAGGGCCAGGGACGGCGAGGCGCCGGACAGCATCCAGGACGACCCAAAGTCGCGACAGCACAGGCACGGAAGGGAGCGTGGGAGGAAGATGCGTGGCGCAAAGGGCATCGCCGCCTCGGCCGCGGCGCTGGGGGTGTTCCTGGCGGCGACCGCCGGGGCGGGAGCGGCGGCGGGCAAGACGCCGTACGTCGTCGGGTTCATCAACCACCTGACCGGCCCGGCGGCGGTGTACGGCCAGAGCATGATGAAAGGCACCGAGCTCGCCGTGGCCCAGATCAACGCCCGGGGCGGGATCGACGGCCACCCCCTGAAGGTGATCTACAAGGACGACCAGCTCAACCCCAGTCTGGCCGTAAGCGCCTTCAACACCCTGGTGGGCGTGGACCACGTGCCCGTGGTCATGGGGTCGGGCAGCAGCACCGTCACCCTCGCCCTCGTACCGTTGGCCACGCGCACCCACACGGTGCTCATCTCGTCCATCTCCACGTCGCCCCTGCTGGCGGGCTCCTCGCCGTGGTTCTTCGGCGTCATGGCAGACGACAACGCCCAAGGGGCGGAGTGGGTGAAGGTGGCCAAGGCCCTGCACGTCACCCGCGCCGCCGTCATGTACATCAACAACGATTACGGCGTCGGCGTCATGAAGGTGTTCGACAAGGACTTCGCCGCCGCCGGCGGCAAAGTGCTCGTCAACCAGTCGTTCCCCCAGGGCGGCACGGACTTTCGCACCGACATCCTCAAGGTGGAGGCGTCGGGGGCGAAGACCGTGTTCATCGTCGGCCACGTACAGGAGGCGGGAACGCTCCTGGCCCAGGCGGGCCAGATGGGCTTCCACCCGCAGTGGGTGGGCGATACGGCTCTCAACGCGCCGCAGTTCGTGCAGCTGGCGGGGGCCGAGGCCAACGGCATGATCCTCCTGTCGGCCGGTAACCACTTCACCGCCGCCTACCGCCGTTTCAGCGCCGCCTTCACGGCCCGCTTCCACGAGGCTCCCACGATCTGGTCCGACTTCGCCTACGACACCACCAACCTGGTGGCGCGCGCCATCGCCCGCGGCGGCTACGACGCCGCCGGCATCCGGGCCGCCCTGGCCGCCACCCGGGGTTACGTGGGCGCCTCCGGGGTGAAGACGTTCCAGCGCGACGGCTTCACGGCCGGGAACTTCGACTGGTACCGGGTGCGAAACGGCCAGATCGTCTTCTGGCACGCCGGATAGGCCCAACGCCTTGCGGCGCCCGCGGCACCAGCCGCGGGCGCCGCCGCGTGCCGCGGTGGTCGCGGAACCGCCCCGGCCAGCCTCCTGTGGCGCCGGTTGGGGGAGCAAAACGGCTACCATGGGGGTGGAGCACCGACGATCCCGGGCGCCCGGCCGGCGGGCGCCCGCTGCGGGAGGCATCGCCGCCGTTGCACGCGCCCCGCCCGTCGTCCCGCGCCGCCGCCCACCCCGATTCGGCCCTGCTCACCTACCTGGGCCTGGCGCACTTCGTCAACGACATGCTCACCGGAGCGGTGGCCGGCCTCCTCCCCTTGCTGGAGGCCGCCTTCCACCTCAACTACGCCGCCTTGGGCTCGCTCATCACGCTGCAGAACGTCACCTCCTCCGTCGTCCAACCCGTGTTCGGCGCGGCCAGCGACCGCCGCGCCATGACCTGGCTCCTGCCCTTGGGGCCGGCGCTGGCGGCGGCGGGCCTGTTCGCCCTCGGCCGCATGCCGACCGCAGGCCTCTTGTATGCGGCGGTGGCCGTCCTCGGCTTGGGGTCGGCCTCGTTCCACCCCGAGGGGTCGCGCGCCGCCCATACCGCCGCCGGGGAACGCAAGGGGTACGCGCAGGCGATGTTCCAGGTGGGCGGCAACCTGGGCTTCGCCTGCGGACCGCTCCTCGTGCCCCTCCTCCTCGCCCGCACGGGGCTTCACGGCACGGCGTGGATGCTTCTCCCCGGCGGCGCCATGGCGGTCCTGGGGATCGCGCTCCAGCGTCGCCTGCGGCAAAGCCGCGCCGCGGCCGAGGCGGAGATGGCCGCGCTGCGCGCACGTGCATCGGGCGACGCTTCCCAGGCGGCGACGTCCGCCCGCGGGCCGCTCGTCGCCCTGCTCGTGATCATCGCCCTGCGCTCGTTCGTGCAGCTCGGATTGGCCAGCTTCCTCCCGTTGGAGTTCGTGCACGTGCGCCACGAGAGCGCTTCCCTGGGCGCCACCATGTCCTTCCTCTTCCTCGCCGCGGGCGGCGTGGGCACCTTCGTGGGCGGGCTCATGTCCGACCGCATGAGCTCCATCGCCATCGTCCGCCTCTCCCTCGCCGCCTCCGTGCCCCTCATGGCCGTCCTGCCCGACCTGGGGGGAGCGTGGTTCGTGGCCGACCTCCTGGTGCTGGGCTTCGTCGTCCTCTCCACCTTCGCCGTCACCGTCACCTTGGGCCAAGCCTACATGCCCGGGGCGGTGGGCGTCTCCTCCGGCCTCACCATCGGTCTGTCGGTGGGCGCGGGGGGCCTGGGCACGGTGCTCCTGGGCACGGTGGCCGACGCCATCGGCATCACCGCCATGCTCCGCCTGCTGTTCCTCCTCCCCGCCCTCGCCTTCGCCCTCTCCCTCCTCCTCGCCCGGCCGGCGGAAAGCGGCCGCGCCGTCCCCGCGTAAGAGCCGGGGACGGCGCGGGGGAAGGACCCTTCGCCTATCCCGAGAGGCCGGTAGCCCTTACCTCGCGCGCCACACGGGCCACGCCGTCGCGCACCGCCGCCTCCCGCACGGCGGCCGCCACGCGGTCCACCACCTCGGGCTGGAAGACCGACGGGATGATGTACTCCTCGGACAGCTGGTCGGCGCCCACCACCGCCGCCAGGGCGCCGGCGGCGGCTACGTTCATGCCGTCCGTGATGGCGCGGGCGCGGCTGTCGAGGGCACCCCGGAAGACCCCCGGGAAGGCGAGGGCGTTGTTCACCTGGTTGGGGAAATCGCTGCGTCCCGTGGCCATGACGGCGGCGATGCCCATGACCTCCTCGGGCATGACCTCGGGTACCGGGTTGGCCAGGGCGAAGACCACGGGCCGGGCGGCCATGGCCGCCACGTCCTCGCGGTGGACGAGGCCTGGGGCCGAGACGCCGACGAACACGTCGGCCCCGCGCAGGGCCTGGGCCAGGCCGCCCCGCACGCCCGAGCGGTTGGTGTGCTCGGCCACCCAGCGCTTGGTGTCCGTGAGGTCGGCCCGCTCCGGCGCAAGGACGCCGTGTCGGTCGCACACCACCACATCGCCGATCCCGGCGGCCAGGAGGATCTTCGTCACCGCCACCCCGGCCGCGCCCGCCCCGCTCACCACGGCCCGCACCCGGGAAAGCTCCTTGCCCACCACCCGGAGGGCGTTGTTCAGCGCTGCCAACACGACGATGGCGGTGCCGTGCTGGTCGTCGTGAAAGACCGGGATGTCGAGGCGCCGGCGCAGCTCCTCCTCGATCTCGAAGCAGGCGGGGGCGGCGATGTCCTCCAGGTTGATGCCGCCGAACTGGGGGGCGATGGCGGCCGTCACCGTCACGATCTCCTCCACGCCGTGCACGTCGAGACAGACCGGGAAGGCATCGATGTCGGCAAAACGCTTGAAGAGCATGGCCTTGCCCTCCATGACGGGCAACGCCCCCTTGGGGCCCAGGTGACCCAGCCCGAGGACGGCGCTGCCGTCCGTCACGATCGCCACCGAGTTGCGCTTCATGGTGAGGTTGTAGGCGAGGTCGGGGTCGCGGGCGATGGCCTCGCACACCCGGCCGACGCCGGGGGTGTACACGGTGGCCAGGTCTTCGCGGTTGCGTACCTCTCGCTTGAGGGCGATGCCGATCTTCCCCCCCAGGTGGGCGAGGAAGACGTGGTCGGAGACCGCCACCACCCGCGCCCCCGGCACGGCGTCGATGGCCGATCGCAGGGCGTCCACCCGTTCCGGGTGGGCCATGGCCACCGTGATGTCCCGCGTCGCCCTGGCGCCGCCGCCCTGGCCCGCGTCCAGGGCCACCACCTCGCCGCCGAACTCGCCGATCCTGGCCAGCACCGTCATGAGGGGCGAAAGGGCGGGATCGATCTCTACCCGGAAGATCACCTTGGGCGCCTCCACCGTCCGTTCCCTCCTTGTCGCGGACCCTGAGGTCGGGCGCGGGGTCCGCCCCGCCGCCCTCTGTCGACCGCACCGCCTGGGAAGGGGTTCCGTGCACCGCGCGGGCGGGAATTCGCCTTCTCCCCGCCACCTCCCCCCTCCGCCCCTGTGCTCCCGACACAAAGGCGGGGCCGGCGGCCTCCGCCGCCGCCCCCGCCTTCGCTCCCCGTGCCGGCGCTACGCCTTCAGGGCCGGCAGGCGAAGCTCGAGGACGCGGGCGTTGAAGCGCTCCACGTCGCCTTCCACGAGGGCGCGCAGACGGCCGAGCACCTCGTCGCACCGCCTCTCCAACACCTCCAGGGCCAGGTACGTCTGGGAGGTGGGGCGGGCATCGGCGGAGGCCGCCACCTGGAAGATGTGGGCGACCTGGGCGTTGAGGCGGGGCGGGAAGTTCAGCTCGTCCTGCACGTCGCCCACCCGCCACTGCACGAGCTCGTCGCGCACGCCCTCGAGCGCGGCCCGGAGCGGCTCCGCCAGGGCGCGCAGCTCCCCTTCGCGCGCATCGCCCGCCGCCCGCGCAAGGCAGTTGTCGATCTGGGCGATGAGCTCCCCCGCCGTGCCGAAGGCGCGGTGGATGGCGTCGACCCGGTCGCGCACCCGCTCGAGGAGGCGGAACTGCTCGCGGTACTCCTCCTCCGCGGTGGCCACGTCGGGCGGGGGCAGGAGGCGGAAGCGATGGCGCTCGCTCCGGCCGCCGACCGCAAGTTCCACCTCGTACTCGCCCGGCGGCGCGAGGGGGGCGCAACGCGGCCATTCGTACGCCGAACCCGGCACGGGCGCAGCGCCGGGGTAGCGCATGTCCCACACCCGCCGGTGGCTTCCGGCCGACTTGGGGATGGGCTTGGGATCGCCGGGCCTTCCAGGCTCGCTCGACCACCGCACCGCCTCCCGGCCTTCGGCGTCGCGCACGGTGATCGTGACCGGACCCTCCGCCTCCCGCTCCAGGTAGTACTGGAGGATGACGCCGGGGGGCCGGTTCTGCCCGGCGTCGGCGTACACGGGTGCATCACCCGTCTCCGGCACGGCGGCCACGTAGTGGTCGGCCAGGATGACGGGGTGCGTCACCTTGTCGGGCAAGCGGTCCCACACCTCGGAGCTGGCCGTGGTGCGCACGGTGTCGCGCGGCCGAAACAGGCGCACGGCCCGCACCTCCGGATCGCGCGCCAGCTGGCGCAACGGCCCGATATCGTCGAGGATCCAGAACGAACGCCCGTGGGTGGCGGCCACGAGGTCCGTGCCCTTGACGGCCAGGTCGTGCACCGGCACGACAGGCAGGTTGAGGCGGAGCGGGCGCCACAGGTCGCCGGCGTCGAAGGAAACCCATACGCCCCGCTCCGTGCCGCAGTACAGGAGCCCGGGCACCTCGGGGTCCTCGCGCACCACCCGCGCGTACTCGTCCTCCGGCAGGCCCCGGGTGATCTCCGTCCACGTCCGCCCGCCGTCGCGGGTGCGGAAGAGGAGCGGCCGGGTGTCGTCCAGCTTGTAGCGGTTGGCCGCCAGGTATGCGGTGTCGGCGTCGTGGCGGGAGGGCTCGATGATGCTCACGAGCGACCACTCGGGGAGCGACGGCGGGGTGACGTCCTGCCAGGTGGCGCCGTCGTCGAGCGTGAGGTGCACGAGGCCGTCGTCGCTCCCGGCCCAGAACATCCCCGCCCGCAGGGGGGACTCGGCGAACGCGAAGACGGTGCAGTACACCTCCACCCCCGTATGGTCGAGGGTGATGGGTCCACCCGAGGGGCGCAGCTTCTCGGGGTCGTTGCGGGTGAGGTCGGGGCTCATGATCTCCCACGTCTGCCCCTCGTCGCGCGTACGGAAGATGCGGTTGCCGCAGAAGTACAGGGCCTTGGGGTCGTGGATGCCGACGGCGATGGGGGAGGTCCACTGGAAGCGATAGGTGTAGGCCTCCGCGGCCACGCCGCATGTCTTCTCCGGCCAGGGGGAGATGTCGCGCAACTGCTTGGTGGCGTGGTCGTAGCGCGTGAGGCGCCCGCCCTCGCCGAAGCCGCTGCTGCCGGCGTACACGATGTCCGGGTTGTCGGGGCGGATGGCGATGTAGCCGCTCTCGGCCCCGCCCACCTCGTACCACTCGCGCTTGGTGAGCGCCGGGTAGTGGGAGGCGCTGGGCACGGAGATCGTCGTGTTGTCCTGCTGCGCCCCGTACACGCGGTAGGGGAAGCGGTCGTCGGTCGTCACGTGGTAGAGCTCGGCCGTCGGCATGGCATGCACCGACGACCAGCTCTCGCCCCCGTCGAACGTGATGCTGGGGCCGCCGTCCGCGCCGTGGATCTGGCGCCTCGGGTCGGCGGGGTCGATCCACAGGTCGTGGTGGTCGCCGTGGGGGGTGCGCACGCGCTCCACCGTGCGGCCTCCGTCTGTGGAGCGGTAGTAGCCGGCCGACAGCACGTAGCAGGTGTCGGGCTCCGTGGGATGGGCGAACATGTGGCTGTAGTACCACGGCCGGGAGCGCGGGCCCCGGGCGTCCGTCATGAGCTCCCACGTATCGCCGCCGTCGTCGGAGCGGTAGAGTCCGCCCTGGGCCGCCTCCACCATCGCCCACACGCGGCCGCGCCGCGCCCCCGACGGGGCCACGCCGATGCGTCCCAGGACGCCCTCTGGCAGGCCGCGCCCGATGCCGATGCGCTCCCACGTGTCGCCGCCGTCCGTCGAGCGGTACAGCCCCGACTCCGGCCCCCCGCTTTCGAACGACCAGGGCTGGCGGCGGGCGGTGTACATGGCGGCGAACAGGACACGGGGGTTGAAGGGGTCGAAGGCCAGGTCGATGGCGCCCGTGCGGTCGGACACCTGCAGCACGGCCTGCCACGTCTGCCCGCCGTCGCGCGAGCGGTAGACGCCGCGCTCCCGGTTGGGCCCGAACGCGTGGCCTAGGGCCGCGACGTACACCAGGTCGGGATCCTCCGGGTGGACGCGGATGCGGGCGATGTGGCGCGTGTCGGCTAGACCCAGGTGCCGCCATGTGGCGCCGCCGTCGGTGGACCGGTAGACCCCGTCGCCGAAGCTCACGTTGCCGCGGATGCAGGCCTCGCCCATGCCGAGGTAGATCACGTTGGGATCGCTGGCCGAGACCGCCACCGCGCCCACCGAGGCGGAACGGACGAAGCCGTCGGTGATGTTGTGCCACGTGATGCCGCCGTTGGTGGTGCGCCACAGCCCGCCGCCGGTGGTGCCGGCGTAGAAGGTGAGACGGTCGCGCGGGTGGCCGGCGACCGCAACCGAGCGGCCGCCCCGGAAGGGGCCGATGTTGCGCCATCGCATGGAGGCGACCTGGGACAACGGATCGGACAACGCCATCACCCTCCGACATGCTCCCCGCCCGATCGCGGGGCGTTGCTCGGGCCCGGGACCGTCGTCCGGCGGTCCCGCCTGTCCAAGCAAGTTACCGATCGGGCGCGCGATCCCTGCCCGACGGGGGGAGCAGCGGGCGGCGGCGTTGGTGGTATTCTCTTCCATGCCTGGGGGTGGTGCCGTGGTGCAGGTGGCGGTGGACCTGGATGCCGTCGAGGAGCGGGTGGTCGGCGGGCGTACCGCGCGGCAGCTCGTGGGCGCCGCGGCGGCCGGGGCCGTGGCCCTGGGCCTGTGGCACGCGCTCGGGGGCGCCGGCGTCGACGTGCGCACCGGCGCCGCCGCCCTGGGGGCGGCGGCGGCGTGGGGCGCCTTCAACGTCCGCTGGCAAGGCGCGACCGTCCTCACCTGGGGCGTTCGGTTGGCCGTTTATCTCGCCGCGCCGCGCCGCTTTGGTCCGGGACGGCGGTAGAGGGCGGGCAGGTTCTGCCTCCGCGAGGGGGAAGGACGTCGCCATGGATTGCCATATATTGGCAGCATCCTCTCTGGGAGGTGTTGACCATGTCGAGTGCCTGCTCCGCCGCCCCCCCGCCCTGCCTGCGTCCATCCTGCCCCCTCGCCGCCCCATCCCGGGGGTGCGACCCGTGCGCCTGATGGCGGGCCCGCTTCGCCGTCCCGCACCCTTCCCCGCCCTGGGGGCGGTGGACGGGGAGGGGGAGGCCAACGTCCTCGAGGTGACGCATCTTTCGGCTCCGGAGGGGGAGCGGCTCGGACGCCTGGAACGCTGGCTCATGGCGTTGGACGCGCCGGTCCAGCTCCTGGTCGAGAGCGACCGTCTCGGCCCAGCCGAGATCCACCCGCTGGGCGCGGACCACCCCGGGCCGCTGGCCGGCGACCTGGCACAGCTCGCGATGGGGCTGGCGCGCGAGGGGGTGGTGGGGCGCCGCCTACTCCTGGTGACCCCTCCCACCGCCGCGCTCTCCCCCGCCGCCCTGGCGGAGGCCGGGCTGGAGACGGCGCCCGTGGACGCCCCCGCCCTGGCGGCATGCGTCCGCCGCCTGCTGGGGGCGGGCCGGCACCTTGACCTGGGGCGGGTGCGGGCTGAGCCCCGGTTCCCCTCCCGTCGGGAGCGCTCGGCCGCCGCCCGCCTGGCGCGGGCCGAGCGTACGTGGCGCGACCTCGTCGTGCCCGACCACCTGCACGTCCATCCCGCCTGGATCGAGGCGGACGACGCGGCCGCGGTCCTCCTCTACCTGGACGGCCTGCCGCGCGAGATGGGAGACGACGGTCTGTCGTGGGCGCTGCGGGGGGCGAGGGACGTGGACGTCGGCCTGCGGCTGTGGCCCGTGCCCACCGATGCCGCCGTCCGCCATCTCACCCGGCGCCTGCGCGACCTGCGCGCCAGCCAGCGGGCGGGCGACGGCGCGGACGACTTCCGCGCCGCCGCCGCGGTGGACGACGCCGAGCGCTTGCGGGAGGCGCTCTATCTGGGGGAAACACGCCTCGTACAGGTGGCGGCGGTGTTCCGCTGCCACGGGCGCACGGCGGCGCAGGCCCGTCAAGCGGCGCAGGATCTGCGCAAGCGCCTGGGGCGGGCGGGGTTCCTCGCCCGGGCGGCCGTCCTGCGCCAGTGGCCGGCGCTTGCGTCCATGCTGCCGGGCGCGCCCGACCGCCTGGGGGAGGCGCTCAACGTCACGGCCGAGGTGGCGGCCCGCCTGCTCCCGTTCGCCCTCCTCGCGCCGGTGCGTACGGGCGTCCTCCTCGGGCGCGACGCGGATGACGCCGCACCCGTGCACCTCGACCGTACGCGCCTGTCGAATCCGGCCGCCGTCTACCTCGGAAGCCCCGGCAGCGGCAAGAGTACGCTCGCGAAGATGGAGATCCTGCGCCGGGCCCGGCGCGCCGTGGGCGACCGGTTCGTCGTGGTGGACCCCGAAGGCGAGTACGGCCCGGTCGTGGACGCGGTCGAGGGAGGTGCGGTGGTCGACGCCTCCGCCCCGGGAGGACTGCGCCTACCCCTCCTCACCGCCCTTGGGCACGGGGCGAGGGCGGACGCAGCAGGGCGCCGGGCGGCGACGCTCCTGGCGCCGCTCCTGGACGCCCGGGCGGGCAGGCGTGCGGCGGCCCTGGAGCGCGCTTTGGTAGAAGTGGCCGCTTCTGGGGGCGAGCTCGGCGATCTTCCCGCCCGGCTCGGCCCGCTGGACGCCGACCTCGCCCGCCGCGCCGAGGCGGCGGTGTCCGGCCCGCTCGCCATCCTCGCCGCCGGCCCCGGCCCCAGTGAGGAGGTGCGCGCCCTGGCCCTCGACCTATCGGGCGTGGACAGCGCGCTCCTTCCCGCCTTGTTGCCGGCCCTCACGGAGGCGGCGGTGGGCCACCTCCTGCCCGCCGCTCGCCGCAGCGGGGGGTGGCTGTGGCTCACCCTGGACGAGTTCCACCTCTACCTCGCGCACGAGGGGGGAGCGCGGCGGCTCGTGGAGTGGGTCAAGCGCGCCCGCAAGCGGGGCATCGCGATCACAGCCGTGAGCCAGCACGTGGTGGACCTCGTCCGTCATCCCGACGGCCAGGCCATCCTGGCGGCCTGCGAGGTGGTGGCCCTGTTCCGTCCCGGCGTCGACCCTACGCCCTTCGCCGCCGCCTTTGGGCTGGAGCCCGATCATGCCCAGCGCCTGGTGCGCCTTGCACCGGGCGAGGCCCTGATCCGGGCTGCCGACCGCTGGCGGTGGGTGCGCATCGCCCTTACGCCGCAGGAACACACTCTCGCCGACACGCGCCCGGCCGCGACCGCGCACGGCCGCACGCGAGGCCGCGCCCGCCCCGCATCCCGTCCCGAGGAGGTGGACGCCGATGCCGATGGACAGGCGTGATGCCGTCGCCCTGGCGGTCGCCGTGGCGGCAGCAGCCGCCGTCTCCTGGCTCGTGTCCCGGCTGGCGCCGCCGTCCGAGCCGGTCGTAGCCTTCACGGTCACGCACCCCGTCGCCCCAGGCGGTCGTCTCCTACCCGCCGACCTTACGCCGCTTCGGACGGCCCGTCTGCCGTCGCTGGGGACAGGCCCCCTCTACGCCCAGGTGCCCCTCCGACCCGGCGCCCCCGTCCTGCCCGCCGACGTCGGACCCACCCCGCCATCCCGCCGCACTGCCGTCGGTCCCGGCATGGTGGCCGAGGCGGTCGAGGTGCCGGACACCGCCGTGCCGGCCGGCATCGCGGCGGGGGACGGGGTGGCCGTGGCGGGAAGCCTCGATCCCGGCGCCGGCACGAGCCAGCTCCTGGCAGGCGACGCTCGCGTCCTCGGGGTGGAAGGCGCGCCCGGCGCCCTCGGCGCCGCCCCCAGCCGGGTCTACGTCCTCGCCCTTCCCCTTCCCAGCGCCTTGGCCGTGGCCACGGCGGCCCGCAACGGCAGCCTGGTCCTCCTGCCCTGGAGCCTGCCGACGGGGGAGGCGGCGCCGTGAGCGACGGCGCCCGATCCCCCCTGCGCCTAGCCCTGTGGGCCGACGCCTGGCCCGCCGTTTGCCCTCCCGACGCGGTGGTGGAGCGCATCCCGTGGCGCACGCCCCCCAGCCAGGTGGCCCACCGCGCCCAAGGGCTGGCAGCGGAAGCAGTGGTCGTCCTCCTCCCGGTGGCGGAACGGGAGGCGACGCGGTGGCTTGACCGCCTCGTCGAGCTGCGCCGCCACAGCCACCTGCCCCTGTGGCTCGTGGGGGCGGGCGAGTTGCCGCCCACCTTCCCGCCTGCCGGGCTGGAGCCGTGGCGCCGCCTTCGATCCCTAGAGCCGGAGCAGGTAGAGGCGGTGCGCGGCCCCGAGCTC
Organism: Bacillota bacterium; assembly: GCA_023512375.1. Taxonomy (GTDB): domain Bacteria; phylum Bacillota; class Sulfobacillia; order JAJZYS01; family JAILZS01; genus JAILZS01. The sequence goes on from JAILZS010000024.1 coordinate 26,616, forward strand.
GCGGCCGGAAGGGAGGGGGCGCAGGCCACGGTGGTGACCCTGTTCAGCCCCTGCGGCGGCAGCGGCGTCACCACGCTCGCCCTCGCCCTGGGGCAGACATTGGCAGCCTGGCGCGTACCCACCGTGCTCGTCGACCTCAACCTGCACGCGCCCGACCTCGCAGCCAGGGTCGGCGCCCACGCCGGGGCGGCCGACCCCGCTGCGCGCCTCGAGGCCTACCTGCGGCGGCCGGGCACGGCGCCGCTGCCCGTGGAGGAGGACGGATCGCTCGCCCTGGTGCCCGGGCTGGAGCGTCTCGAGGCCCTGGACGACGTGCGCGTGGCCCACGTGGTGGCCCTGTTGGATCGCCTGCGGCCGGCCGTGCGGGTGGTGGACACCGCCCCCGTCGTGAGCGACCCCGCCGTCTACGCCGCCCTGCGCAGCGCCGGCCACCTCGTGCTGGTGGCCGACGACGGGCCTCGCCACCGGCGCCACCTCGTCCGCTACCGCCGCCTCTTCCTCCAGCTCGGCCTGTGCTGGGGCCGAGCGCTGTGGGTGGTGAACCGGACGCGGCCGGGGGGAGCGCCCGTGCCGAGCGACCTCTTGGAGGAGGAGCTGGGCATCCGGCCCGCGGCGCGCATCCCCTACCGGCCCTCCCTGGCGGCGGGGGACAAGGGGGCGCGCGCCGACCCCGTGGCGCGCGCGGCCGTGGAGACCCTGGCCGCCGCCATCCTGGGCTCCGGGCGGGAGAAAGGGCCGGGCTCTCCGTAAGCGGACGGGAACCCGTCCCGCCCAAGGCCCAAACACGCGCGCACGCAAAGGCCACCGCGCGTCGACCGGGAGCGTTGCCTGCTTTGACCTCGATGCGAAGCAGACGTTGCCGGGTCGAGCGCAGGGCGTCGCGGGTCGGGCGGCGGCGCCGTATACTCGACGCGGCAAGAGGGGGTGACGGGGATGGCGGTCGCGGACCCGCACTACGCCTACGAGGACCTGATCGCGCTGCCGGAGGACGGCAAGCGCCGCGAACTCATCGAAGGAGACCTGTTCGTCAGCCCATCGCCAGGACGCAGGCACCAGCGCATCGTGAAGAACCTCGTGGTCCTGTTGTCAGGTCTTGAGGCGAAGGGTGCGGGACAAGGCTACCCCGCCCCCTTCGCCGCGGTTTTCGACCGCCACACGGTCTTGGAATCGGATGTGTTGTTCATCCGCACGGAACGGCTCGGGATCGTCGGGGAGCGCAACGTGACCGGGGCACCCGACCTCGTGGTGGAAGTCCTGTCCGACGGCTCCCGGGACATGGACCTTGGCCCCAAGCTTCGCGCCTACAGCCGGCATGGCGTGGGACAGTACTGCGTCGTGGACCCCGACGCGGGTACGATCCAGGTCTTCCACCGCGAGGGCGAGGCGTTCGGAGAAGCCGGCATGGGTCGAGCTCCTCGGCGCCACGTTCAGGGTGGACGACATCCTGGCTTGAAAGCGCACGAGGTTAGGAGGAAAGCGTGGGAACAGCCTACGCGTTCCAAGGCAAAGCGTCGGTCGCCCGTCCACGTCGCCGGTGGCAGGAACCGGGTGCCAGCGACCGCGCCGGAGGTGGCCGTCTGCCATCGCCGGCCCGGACAGGCTTCTCCAGGTTGTAGGTCCGCGAGCGAAAGGCGGCGATGCACGATGTCCGGCCCCGAAAGGCGTGTGGCGATCCAGGAGCTGTACGCGGACGAGTTCGCGTGGTGTTACGGGTGCGGACGCAACAACCCGGCGGGGCACCATTTCGCGACCTACTGGGCGGGGGAGGAGACGCTCACCGAGCACATGCCCGCACCCGAGTACACGGCCATACCGGGCTTCGTGTACGGCGGACTCCTCGCCTCCCTCGTCGACTGCCACAGCACGGGCTCGGCGGCCCTCGCTCTCCACCGCCGCCATGGGCATGAGCCGGGCGACGGCGCCCCGGTGCCGCGCTTCGTCACGGCATCGCTCCACGTCGACTACCTCATGCCGACGCCCATCGGCGTGCTGCTGCGGGCCCACGGTCGGATCGAGGAGATCGGTGCGCGCAAGGTCGTGGTGAGAAGCGAGGTGCGCGCCGGGGGCGAGCTGGTGGCGACATCCCACGTGGTGGCCGTGCTCGCCCCGGAATCCATGCTCCGACGTTCGGCGCGAACGTGACCCAAGCGCCGGCGCGGCGGCCGGGTCCGAAGGCCGCCGGGTCCGAAGGCCGGCGGCGCCCGCCGACGGCAGGCGGCCGGGGCACCCTGCCCCGACCGCCTGCTCGCCGACCGCGGGCTAGGCTTGCGCCTGTGCCGCGGCCAGGCGGCGGACCTCGACCCGGGACAGGAGCGAGAAGGCCGCGCAGGCCGCGAACAGCCCGGCGATGATGAGCCACTCCACCGAACCGTTGGCGTGGTCGGGATCCCAGCCGAAGAGGGTCTCGATCCACGTGCGCCAAAAGATGGTGACGACGCCCATGACCCCGGTGATTCCCGCAAGGATCCGCTCCACGAGGATGCGCCCCCGCGCGCTCACGCACCGCACCTCCCGCTAACCTCGGGAACGCAGACCGCGCCGCTGTCACCGCTGCACGGCGACGTCCCCAGACGCTTGAGGGCATGCTAACAACCACCCTTGCCCGAGGTCAAGCGTGGTCGTCCCGAGAACGGGCGAGCCGCCCCGTGGGCACGGGGCGGCTGGCGCAGGGGATTCGCCCGGCCGGCCGATGCGTCACGCCGAGCGACTGTGGGTCTCGCCGGGGCCGACGCCCTCGCTCGCCGCCTCACCCGGGCGCATGGCCACCCACAGCGCGGGGGCGAGGGCGAGGAGGAACGCGACCAGGGCCGTCACCCAAGTCTCGGTGCCGTGCCCGCTACGTCCGAGCACCCACGGCGACACCGTCGCCGCAGCGCCGAACAGGGCGACGAGCCACGAGCGCCACACCTCGGCGTGAGGACGGTCCAGAGCGGTCCACACCGAGAGGACGAGAATGAGTCCACCGAGGATCACGTACGCTGCCAGCGCGGAGCCGGTCGTCCCGAACACGAAGCCGCCGACGGCGAGCCAGGCTCCCGCGATGGCCGAAAGCCAGGAGCGCCAGGCACCAACCATCTCGAACCCTCCCTGAACGAAGCGATGCGTCGAACGGGTGGAGTCGAATGGGGTGGCCGGGCGAACCCCGACTGCGCCCAGCATTGTCCAACCGTAACCCTGGAGGCGCAAGGCCGCGCCGGCGCGTTGGCGGCGGACCACGGGCGCCGAGGGCGCACAAGGCGTCTTCAAGCGAGTCGGACTCCGCCGCCCAGAGCCGATTCAGGCTGCACTTGGGTTCTCGCGGTGCGCCTCCGTCAGGAGAGCGGGCGAGGGCGGCCATACCATCCGCAACTGGCCGGAGCGCAGATCGTCGTACTCCTCCGGCACGTTGTCCCACATGAACGTGGCCGGGTTGCGCGGCAGGGCGTAGCGGTCGAGGCCGTCCCCAGCCGTGACGAGGCCCGGGTACACGGCGAAGGCCGCCTGATACCCGGCCGCCCGTGCCTCCAGCTGAGCCACGCGGTTGTACGTGGAGAACGGCCACACGAGCAGGGTCGGCGCATAGCCGAGGTGGCGCAGGAAGACCAACCGCTGTTCGAGGAAGGCGCGCCGGATGCGCCGGACGTACGCGGCATAGGACTCGTAGTGGCCCGTCGGGTACGTCTCCCACCTCAGCTCGATCGCGGGCCCGTCGCGATGGGGCGCCACCGCCTCGTTGAAGTGCAGGTCGTACGTCTCCGACTCGATGCCCACGTAGCCGCTCTTCGCCATGGCCACCACCTGGTTCCAGCCCAGGTACTTCTCCCCCGGCCGCCAGACGTCGTGGACGCGGTTGCCGATGAGGAACGTCGTGATGTGAACGCGGTAGCGGCGCGCAAGGGGGTACGCGTATCGGTAGACGCCCTCGAGGCCGTTGTCGAAGGTGAGGAAGACCGATCCGGGCGGCACCCAGAGCCGGCCGTCCAGAAAGCCGAGGAACTGGGCCGGCGTCAGGGTGACGATGCCGTGGGTGCGGAAGAACCGGAACTCCGCCGCCAGGCGCGCCGGCGTGATGAAGTCCGGCCCGTTGCGCAGCGGCCAGCCGGCCGGGCAGACCTGATGGTAGACAAAGACGATCACCGACGGCCGACGGCCCGGATCGAGGACCAGGCGGAACGCAGCCGGGTCCGGCCAATGCTGCGTCGCCACCGCCGCCTGCCACCACATGCGGTCGCCGTAGGGCGGAAGGATTAGGGGCGCCGGAACAGACGGTCGGCGCACGCGGGCGCGCGTAGGGGCGTCGACCACGGCGCGTGCGGCCGAGGATCGGTTCGGCACCTGGGCGGTGCGCGTGCCGAACGACGCCCCCACGAGCGCCAAGAAGGCGATGGCCGGCCACACGCGATGCGGAACGAACCAAGGTGACCGGCCCAGGACCGGTACCATCGCTCCACCCCCTCGTGTCGTCGGACGGTGGCGCTAGACGGCCACACAGGCCCGCCGCAAGCGGCGGGCAGGGTTGAAAGCCGGTAGGCGGGCGCTACGGCCGGGGCAGGGACACGGCGACGAGACGGTAGGGAGCGTACGCTCCCGGCGTGAGCGTCGTCACCAGCCGCGCCTCCCCGCCGGCGCGCACCATCACGAACGCCGTGCTTTCGCCGCCGTAACGCGTGCCGAGCGCACCCCGGCGCACGACATCCCACGGCACGGCGCCCGCCACCCCGCGCCCGGGATCATACCACGCCAACGGGCTGGAGAAGCGCTCCCGGGCGGGGTTGGCGGCCAGGGCGATCCCACCCTCCTCCGCCTGAACGCGCACGTCCAGGGCGCAGCCGTAGTTGCCGTAGTTCCACTGCCGCATCCACGCGCCGTACCGCTGGGAGCGGTACCAGAACGCCGGATGGGCGGGAGGGTCCTTCACCCCCTCCGCCCGCTGGTCGGCATCGTCCCAACCCGGCACGTACTCGCTCGCCGGCGCCGTGCCGTCGAATCCCGCCGGGTCCGCCTGGTAGGGCCACGGCCAGGCCGTGCGGGCGAGGGCGTGGCCGGGCGCGAGCCAGGGCGCGGTGGGGCCGGCGAGCGGGAAGCCCGCCGGCGTGGGCGGACCGTCCCCGGGCGAGGCGCCGGGCCCTCCGGACGGGGAGACGGCGCACAAGTCGACCATGAGGTCCTGGCCCGCCGGGACGCGCACGGTGACCATGGCGTCGCTGTGGGGCACCGTGGCGCGGATCTTGCTGGAAGCGTTGCTGGCCGTCCGCCAGGGCGCGAGGGGCGCGTCCCACGTCATCTCCGGCGTCGTCCGCCGGACGCCGGCGGGCGCCACCCACGTTTGAACGGCCAGGCGCCCTGCGCTCCCCAATTGGTCCACGAAGGAGCACTCCACCACCGCCGCGAGGGTGTAGCCGGGCGCCACCTCCCGGTCGAGCAGGACATAGGCGGCCCCGGCGGCGAGCACCTCCGTCCGGAGCGGCGAGGCGCGGCGGGAAAACCAGGCGCGCACGGCGGTGTGCCCGGCCAGCGTACCGTTGAGGTCGACGCACGCCGCCTGATCGGCCGGGTAGGAGAGTCGGCCGCCGCCCTCGCCCAGGTTGCGCACGGTCACGCCGAGGCGCCTTGGCCCGCGCGTGCGGTTGACGTGGAAGAGGAGGACGCGCACCCGCCCTGCGACGGCGCCGCTCAGGTCGGAGTAGAGCGTGGCAGCGCCGGCGTCGATGTTCGTGTCGTCGAGCACCTCCGGAGCGTCGCTCAGGACGAGCCACCCGTCGCGCTCCCCTCCCCAGGTGAGGCGCGGCCACAGCTCGGGATGCGTGTTCGCCACCATTAGGGGTCCGCCGAGGGGCACGACGCGCCCCGGACGCCAGTCGTCGTACGCCGCCATGTTTCGCCCCCCCCACCTGCCGCCCCGCATGCCCGAGCGTCAGCCGCCGGCCCCTCGGAAACGCGTTCGCCTGGGACGCGCACACCCCGGTGCGGCGGCGCGCGCACGTGTTCGTGCCCAGGCCGGGGGAGGCAGCCCGGCCGGCTTGCGCGACGGCGGCGGGCACGCGCGCGGACCCGCCCGCGACGCCACAAGGCGTTGCGCGCCTCCCCTGTCTCCCGCGGCCTGGAACCCGAGGCGCCCGGATGTCGGCCACCGGCGACAGGGGCGTCCGTCACCCCGCCAGCCTTCGTGCGCCCGACCGCACCGGCTGTACTACAAGCGGCCAAAAAAGCGCAGGTAGAAACCCAACGCCACGGCGACGATACCCACGTTGACGATGAGCCTCGGCCAGAAGTGCTGGCGGAAGAAGAGCACGTCGACGACGACCACCGCGACGATCATGGCCAGAACGTAGGGTAGCGCCACGGCGGGCCGGATCACGTCATCACCTTCGCGCCGAGTGTACGCTCCAGCGCACGACCCATCAACCGCCATCCGAGCCACACCTGGCGCCCATGGCCACGGTGCGGAGAATCCTCAGATGGCCTTCCCGGGCCGGGTGGCCGGGCGGCCAACGGCGAGATGCCGCACCGATCATCGTCAGGCTCTGGAGCACTCGATAGACCGATTGCCGCCGGGCGTCCGGCGCCTGACCGCCGCACGCCCGGTAGGCGCTGCGAACCGCAGGGGAGTGGCGCACCGGCCGCGTCGCCCAGGCCCATTCGAATGCCGGCGCCGCCCCCACGGCCCACTCGAAGTCGACCAGACCCACGATCGACAGGGCGCCGCCGCGTGCAGCCAATAGCACGTTCCCCCAGTGCAGATCCGAGTGCACAAGCGCCGGCCTGCCACCCCCGTCCGCCGCGAGGGCGGCCTCCCGACCCTCAAGCCAGCGCTGGATCCCGGCCAGCTCCCACGGCGTCAGGAGGCCCGACCGTTCCGCCGCCGCCATGCCTTCCTGCGCCAGCGCGCGCACATACGCCGGCCAGGACCGATCGGCGTCGTCCCCGCGAGGCGGGCGCGGCCAGCCGAAGTACGGCACCGGGACGGCATGCAGCCGCCAGATGAGGCGCCCGAGTTCCGCGTCGGGCAGGAGGTACCGATCGACCATCGCCGCGTCGCCCGGCATCCCTTCGATCCACGTGGTCACCTGCACCGGCCACGGTACCCAGCGCAGGCTCGCGTCCGTGAGGAGGACCGCGGGGACGGGTAGATCGGGGGCGACACGGTGGAGAAGATCGTACACCGCCGCCTCCCGCTCCCACTTCGGATCGTCCGGGTCCCGAAGGTTGACGCGGATCGCCACGCGGCCCCCATGCGCCGTCTCGGCCCGAAAGGCGAGGTTCACCGCCGCCCCCGGCAGCGGTAGGCACCCGCGAAGGGCGCCGAGCCCGGAGCGGCGGCACAGGCGGTCGAGCAGCGGGATCAGGTCGTCGGGCAAGGCTTGCCGGTCGTCCATCACGAGGCGAGGTTCGCATGGGAGACCCGGCAGGTCAACGGGCACGCAGGACACGGTACCGACGCGGACGGCGCGAATGCGGCACAACCGTTTCCACCTGCGACGTCGGGGCTCCGACGAGTGTACATGCGTTCGCTGGCCCGGACCGCCCAAGTGGACGCGCGCTCCCTCCCGCCGCATGCCTCGTGGCAGAAGCCCGACGGATCCAGGTTCGTGGGAACGCGGCCGGCGCGCGCCAAAGGGTCGGTACCGCGCAACGGGCAGTCGCAGCGGCCGGGGGAGCACATGGGGAGGAAAACGAGGCTACACCTGGTCGTGTTCACCAGGCTGGTTCACGGGCAGTCCCCAAACGAAAGCCTTACGGGTCTAGGCCTCAACTGGTACCGGGGGTGGGATTCGAACCCACACGGTGTCTCCACCAGAGGATTTTAAGT
>JAILZS010000092.1 GCA_023512375.1 Bacillota bacterium
GTCCGTGGCGATGAGCAGGCGGCGGGCGTCGAGCCGGTCTGCCAGAACCCCGGTTGCCAAACTGGCTAGGTACCCGATCCCTCCCACCGTGCCCAACCATCCCACCGCCGCCCGGCTGTGGGTCACCGCGTACACACTCCAGTAGGCGGCCAGTTCGAACACCGCGTCGCCTGTGCCGGAGATGAGACGGCCTGCTAGGAGCAGCGGGATGACAGGCTCGCGCCACAGCGCAACGGCGGCCGGCCGTCCCTGCTGTTGCACCCCCGCTTGGTTCTCCATGCGCCACCTCACCGCTGGGCGTCCCACCCGCGTCTGGGCCGGATGAGGTCATAGGACTCCCTTCCCCGCGCCGGGCGCAGGCTCCTGCAGGGCGCGTCCGGCGCCTTGCGCCTCCGTCCCCGGCGTGCCGGGCCGCAGCCAGGAGGCAGGGCAGAAAGTCCTCCCGGCGATGGAATGCAGGACGGCGGGGGTGAGAAGGCGGGCGCGCGTTTCATCCCCACCGCCGACGGGCAGCTGCGCATGCCCACCCATTTTCTCATCGTGCACCGCCCCCTTTCCCGTTCCTCGCCGCCAGGATGCGAACGCCGGCAACCGTTGACAAGCGGTCCTGACCGTTCTATACCATTCTTGGGTTCGGAAGGTTGTAGAGATGATTCTCAAGGCTAAGGAGGGCAGATCGTCATGGCCAGGCTGCCTGTGCGCCGTCTGTCGACCGATGTTGCGCCGGAATGGGACCCGATGACCGAGATGAGCCGCTTGGCAAACGAGATGATGTCCATCCTTCAGGGCATTTCCGGCCTTTCCCCGTCCACATCGGCCGTCATGCCTGCTGCCGACGTGGAGGAGACGGAAGATGCGTACCTCGTGGAAGTAGAACTTCCCGGTGTGCAAAAGGGAGACGTGTCGATCGAGGTGACCGGACGGCGTCTCAGCGTGCGGGCCGAGCGCAAGGAGCGCGAGCGGGTCGGCATGCTGCGCCGGCGCACGCGCCTCACCGGTCAGCTGCAGTGGGAGATCCTTCTCCCGGGAGAGGTGGATGCGGACAAGGCGGAGGCCACGTTGAGCGACGGGGTGCTGAGCCTCCGCCTGCCCAAGCCGAGCGGCGAACGGGCGCGGCGGATCCAAGTCCGATAGCTCCCTCTTGCGCCGACGGACGCCGCCGAGTTACGGCGGCGTTCGCCTTTAGCAAAGGAAAATTCTCCCGGCGCGTGGAAAGCGTGGGCAGGGGGTGAGCTTACGGCGGTCCGCTTCATCCACACCGCCGACTGGCAGCTGGGCATGCCCGCCCACTTCCTCTCCCAGGAGGCGGCGGTCCGTTTCCAGCAGGCGCGCCTGGACGCCGTGGTGCGCATCGGCGAAGTGGCCGCCCGGGAAGGAGCGTCGTTCGTCGTCGTGGCCGGGGACGTGTTCGACACGAACCTCCTCTCGCCCCGGACGGTGGCCCGCGCCGCCGCGGCGATGGGGCGGATCCCGGTGCCCGTACTCCTCTTGCCGGGAAACCACGATCCGCTCGACCCCACGACGATCTACCGCCGTCCCGACTTCCTCTCCCAGCTGACGCCCAACGTGCGCGTGCTGGCCGAACCCGGGGTGCAGGCGCACCTGGCGGACGTCCTGCCGCCGGGCGTGGAGGTGGTGGCGGCGCCGTGGACGAGCCGCCATCCGGCGGACAACCCCCTGCACGCCGTCCTGCGCGACCTTCCGCCCGCCGGCGGCGCGGTGCGCGTCGCCGTCGGACACGGCGGCGTCGACGCGGTGGGGGGACGGGACGAGCTCGACATCCTGCGCCTGGAGGCGCTGCGGGAGGCGGTGGTGGAGCGGCGCGTCCACTACATCGCCTTGGGCGACCGCCACTCCACCACCCGCCTGGACGGCGAGGGGCGCATCTTCTACGCAGGGACGCCGGAGCCGACGGCGTTCGACGAGGTGGAGCCCGGCAACGTCCTGGTCGTCGACGTGGACGCGGCGGGCGCGGCGGTACGGCCCGTGCGCGTGGCCACGTGGCGGTTCGTGGCCGAACGCTTCGACCTTGCCCGGGGGGAGGACGTGGAGGCGCTGGCCGAGTGGTTTTCGCGCCTGCCGGACCAGGAGCGCACCGCCGTCCGGCTCGAGGTGACGGGCGCCGTCACCTTGGAGGGAAGGCGCCGCCTGGACCAGGCGCTGGAGAGGGCCGGTGCGGGTCTCGCGAGTTTGGACGCGCGCACCGAGGGCCTCCTCGTGCGCCCCGACGAGGGGGACCTCAGCTCCCTGGCCCCCGGCAGCCTGGCCCGCCGCGTGGCCGAGCGCCTGCGGGCGGAGATGGCGGGGGAGGACCGGGAGCAGGCGGCGGTGGCGGAGGCGGCGCTCGCCCTCCTCCTCCGGCTGGGGGCGGGAGCATGAGGATCGCTCGTCTTCGCCTTCGCCACGTGGCGGGCGTGCGGGCCCGGGAGGTGGCCTTCGCTCCCGGTGTCACGATCGTCGAGGGCCCGAACGAGAGTGGCAAGTCGACGCTGCTCCTAGCCCTTCACCACCTCCTCTCCACCCAGGACGGGTCGCAGGCGAAGGAGATCCGCGCCCTGCGTTCGCAACGCTGGCCCCAGCACGGCCCGGAGGTGGAGGCGGAGATCCTCCTGGGCCCGGTGCGGGCCGTCTACCGCAAGCGTTGGCTCGTACGGCCGGAGACCTCGCTTCTTGTGGAGTACGGCGGCGGGCGGACGGAGCGCCTGGGGGCGGGGGAGGCCCACGACCGCATGCGCGAGCTGTTCGAGGCCCACGTCGACCCGGCCCTGTGGGAGGCCCTGCAGGTGATGCAGGGCGAGGGCTGGACGCCCGTGAAGCCGGGGCGGTTGCGCGGCCTGTTGCGCCTGTTGGAAGGGGCGGAGGGCGACGGCGACGGCGACGGGGGCGCGACGCTCCTCGAGCGTGCCCGCGCGGAGGCGGCCCAGTACTGGACCGAGCGCGATCGGCGCCCGCGCGGTCCTTTGCGGCAGGCCATGGATGGCTACGCCGAGGCGCAGCGGGCGTACCGACAGCGGCAGGAGGAGCGGCGGCAGGTCGAGGAGTGGGCCGACCGCCTGGTGCGGCACGAGGCCGACCTGAGGCGCCAGGTCGCGACGCTGGCGGAGGCGGAGGAAGGGGTGCGCCGGGCCGAGACAGAGCAGGAGCGGGTGCGCGAGGCGAAGGCCGTCCTCGACCAGGCCCGTCAGGCCCTCACCCGGGCGGAGGGCGACGACCTGCGGGCACAGGAGGCGCGGACGAACCGGCGCCGCCTCGTCCGGGACGTCGAGGAGGCGCAGGCGCGCGTCCAGGAGGCGGAGGGCGAAACGCAGGCGGCGGCCCGGGCGGCGGAGGAGGCGGAGGCGCGCCGCGCCGAGGCGGAGCGGGCGTACGAGGAGGCGCGGCGGGAGAGCGCCCGGACGCGCGAGGGGCTGCGGGCGGCGGAGGAGGACCTGGCGCTCGTGCGCGCCCGCTCCGAGGTGGAGGGGTGGAAGCGCCGGCTCGAGCGGGTGCGCACCCTGGGCGAGGCGCTCGCCCGGGCGGAGGGGGAGCTCGCGCGCCTGGCCGCGGTGCCCGAGCTCCTTCCGCGCGCGGAGGAGGTGCAGGCGGCGCTCACCCGCATCGAGGCCCGGCTCGACGCCCAGGCACCCCGCCTGGAGCTCGAGGCGGCGGCGCCGGTCGCCCTCGAGGTGGAAGGGGAGGAGGTGCGGCTCCTTCCCGGGCAGCGGTGGACGCGCCGGGTGGTCGAGCGGCTCGAGGTGCGCCACGGCGATCTCCGGCTACGGCTGCTGCCCGGCGTCGACGCCGCCCAGGAAGAGCGGGAGCGCCGCCGCCTGTTCGACGAGCGGGTGGACCTACTGCGCCGGGCCGGGGTCGACTCGGTGGCCGCCTTGCGCACCTTGGCGGAGCGCAGGTCGCAGGCGGAGGGCGAGGCCCGGCGCCTGCGGGCGGAGAGGGAGGAGGCGCTGGAGGGGGCGACGGCGCCGGAGCTGGAGGCGCGCCTCACCCAGGCGCGGGCGGATCTGGAGGCGCTTTGGGCGGCTCGCCCGGCCGACCGCCCGGCCCCCGCCGGGTTGGAGGCGGCGGAGGCGGCACGCCGCACGGCGGCCGAGGCGGCGGAGAGGGCGCGGCAGGAGGAGGATCTGCGCCTCGAGGCCCTGCGGCGCGAGGAGGCGAACGTGCAGGCGGCCGCCATGGCGCGGGAGGGGGCGTCCGCTCGTCGGAAGGAGGCGGAGGAGCGCCTGCGGGCGGCGCAAGCCCGCCTGGAGGAGGAACGGCGCGAACGCGAGGACGCCGAGCTGGAACGGCAGGCGGCGGCGGCGGCCGAGGCGCTGGCGGCGGCGCAGGGAGCGGAGCGGCGCGCCGCCGCCGCCGTAGAGGCGCTCGACCCCGATTCCACCGCTATGCGCCTGCGCAACGCGCGCGATCTGGCAGCGAGCGCTCGGCGCGAGGCGGAACGGCTGCGGACGGAGATCGACCGGCTGCGTATGATAGTCGCCCAGCTGAGCACCGAGAACCTGCAGCTCAAGAAGGGGCTCTGGCCGTAAGGCTGCACCGCTGCTACGCGCCTGAGGAGAAAGCGCCGATCTTCTGGACCGTCGAGGACGCGCACCGGCTCACGGGCCGCCTGCTCCGGCACATCCTGCAGGCGAGACTGGCCTCCGCAACGTACTACCGCTGGAAGTAGCGGGCGCAGACCGATATGCTGGCGGATCGCCCGGTGACACCTCACCGCCGGTCGCTCCCGCCGACGCCAGCGGAGGTCGACGCTGTCTGTCCGCTCGCGCCGCCATCCCACGATGGGGTACAAGCGGCCGGCGTGCCTGATGCTCGACGACGAGAGATAGAAGCGCGGATTTCGGGGTGTCAAACGCCCCCGACGTCAGCCCCGTCAGCACGCCTCCCAGATCGTGTAGCGGAACTGCACGTCCAGCGGCCGCCCGCTCCGATTGGTCACCCGAAAGGTCGTCGCCGCCGTCCCGTTCCCCTGACCCGTCGCGCGCATGATCAGCGGGACGCAGACGTCGGGCTGGTTGCACTGTTCCATGACGATCATCACCGGGACGGGAATGGGTCGGATCACGGTCCAGGTGAAGCTCATGGGGCGCCCGGCTCCGACGAACTTGGGCGGGATCGGGAGCGCCAGCACCTTGACGCTCCCAGCCGGCACAGTGAATCCGTACTCCCCAGAGTAGAGCGCCTTCCACGACGGTGCCGGGGCGGTCGCGCATGCCACCAGCAGGGCGATGGGAAGGACAGGGGACATCTCAAGCGAAGAGCCCTGG
>JAILZS010000025.1 GCA_023512375.1 Bacillota bacterium
GCGGTGATCTGCGGGTCCAGCTGTCGGAGGGATCCGGCGGCGGCGTTGCGGGGATTGGCGAACAGCGTTTCGCCCTTGGCCTGCCGTTCGGCGTTGAGGGCTTCGAAGGCTTTCCGCGACAGATACACCTCCCCGCGGACCTCGAGGAGTCGCGGCGGCTTGGGGACCCGCAACGTCAGCGGGATACTCCAGATGGTCCGAAGGTTGGGCGTCACGTCCTCCCCCTGGGTACCGTCGCCGCGCGTGGCGCCGGTGGTGAAGCGTCCATCCTCGTAGGTCAGCGAGACCGCCGCGCCGTCAATCTTGAGCTCGCAGACGTAGTAGACCGGCGCCCCGCCCAGGGCGGTGCGAATGCGTCGGTCCCACGCTTCCAGCTCGGCGACATCGAAGGCGTTGGTCAGGCTCAGCATCGGGGTGCGATGACGCACCGTGGCGAACGCCGCAGAGGGCGGCGCGCCGACGCGCTGCGTCGGCGAGTCAGGGGTGGCGAGCTCGGGGTACTTCGCTTCGAGGTCGCGCAGCTCGCGCAGCAGGCGGTCGTACGCCGCATCGGAGATGGAGGGGGCGTCGAGGACGTAGTACCGGTAGGCGTGCTCGTTGATCTCGGCGCGCAGTCGCTCGACCCGCCGGCGCACCGACGCGGGAACGGCCATGTCCCACTGGGGCAGGGGTGACTACTGCAGTCGGCGCCCTTCCCTACGATAGCACGCCGCCGCAGCCGCCCGCCATGGCCGGGATGATGGAAACCTCGCTGTGTTCCTGCAGCGGGGTCTGCAGGCCCTGCATCAGCCGTACATCCTGTTCGCCGACGAAGATGCTCACGAACCGGTGCACCTGCCCCTCCCCGTCCACCAGCCGGTCCTTCAGACCGGGGAAGCGCCGGTCCAGCTCGGCGATCGCCGCCCCCACGGTGGCGGCCGAGACGACAACCACCCGCTCGCCGTTGGTGTAGCGCCGCATGGGGGTGGGGATGCGAATGGTGGCCATACCGCCCTCTCCTTATGTCGAGACCGAGGCCAGCACGGCCTGCTCGAACGCACGCAGCGTGGGCCGAATGCGCACCGGCGCCGGCAGGCTCTCCGCCACGGCGTCGGCGGTCTTGAGGCCCATGCCCGTGATGAGGACCACGGTGACGCCGTCGGGATCCAGCCGACCGGCAGAGGCCAGCTTGCGCAGCACGGCAATGGTGACGCCGCCCGCGGTCTCAGTGAAGATGCCTTCCGTCTCCGCCAGCAGCCGCATGCCGTCTACGATCTCGTCGTCGTTCGCCGCCTCGATGACCGCGCCGGTGGCCCGGGCCGCCGCTATGGCGTAGCGCCCGTCGGCGGGGGTACCGATGGCCAGCGAGTGCGCGATGGTCCTTGGGCGGACGGGCCGGATCTCCGCGTCGGTCACAAAGGCCTCGGCCACCGGCGCGCATCCCGCCGCCTGGGCGCCGTGGATGCGGGTGGCCGGCGCGGCGATGAGCCCCAGCGCCGCCAGCTCCTGAAACCCCTTGTACATCCTCACGAACAGGTTGCCCGAGGCGATGGGAACCACCACCGCATCCGGCGCGCGCCACCCCAGCTGCTCGGCGACCTCGTAGGCCAGCGTCTTCCCGCCCTCGCTGTAGAACGGCCGCATGTTGACGTTGAGGAAGGCCCAGTGGTGCTCCTCAGCGATTTCGGCGCACAACCGATTGACCTCGTCGTACCCGCCCTCGACCTCGATGACGGTGGGACCGTAGATGGCCGAGGCCAGGATCTTTCCCGGCTCGATCCCCGCCGGCACGAACACGCAGGCCCGCATGCCCGCCCGGGCGGCGTGGGCTGCCACAGAGTTGGCCAGGTTGCCGGTGGACGCGCACGCCAGCACCTCGTACCCGAAACGTCTGGCCGCCGCCGCGCCAACCTCCACCGCTCGATCCTTGAACGACCACGTGGGATTGACGGAATCGTTCTTGATGTAGAGCCGGCGCAGCCCCACCGCCTGACCCAGGCGCAGAGCGGGGATGAGGGGGGTGAGACCCGGCGAGAGATCCACGGCCGGATCGCGGTCGACCGGCAGGAGATCGGCGTAGCGCCAGATCGAGGGCGGCCCGGCCTCGATGCGGCGGCGCAGCGGCAGGCGCCGCAGCGCATCCAGATCGTAGACCGGCTCCAGCGGCCCCAGGCACTGCTCACAGACATACACCGGGCCCACCGCAACTTCGGCACCGCACTCCCGACATCGCAACCGCTCGACGCCCACCCGCGGCCTCCTCTCCCGACGCCTAGCTGTCCAGCGCCCCTCGCGACTCGATGGCGGTCACGATCACACGGCTGCTGACCCCCGCCCGAGCAAACGCGGCCCGCATGGCCTCTCCCACCGTCTCTGCCGCCTCCGGCGGCGCCAGCGCCGCCACGGTCGGCCCCGAACCACTCAGCGCCGCGCCGTAGGCGCCGGCGGCGGTGCCGGCCGCCACCACGGCCTCGAACCCCGGCACCAACGGCGCGCGATAGGGCTGGTGGAGCCGGTCGCACAGCGCCCCGCGCAGCAGGTCGGGGCGGCCCTGCGCCAGCGCCGCCACCAGCAGGGCGGCATGCCCCAGGTTGAACACCGCGTCCTGGAGCGCGACCCGCTCGGGAAGGACGCGTCGCGCCGCCGCGGTCTCGATCTCCAGGGCTGGGATCGCCAGGACCACGGCCAGCGGCAGCGACGGGACGATGCGCGACCAGCGCAGCGCCGCCCCGTTGTGGGCAATCACCACCAGGCCGCCCAACAGGAAGAGCGCACCTCCCAGCCAGATGAGGTTGACCAGCGGGTTGACGAACACGTCGAAGGTGGCGACCGGGCCCGACGGGCCCACGTCGCGCACCTGGATCGCCTGCAGGACGGTGTACAGGTCGCCCCCGCCCTGGGAGCGGATGGCTACGCCCGCCAGGGGCTGGGGCATGTTGGGGAAGAGGATCTGGGAGGGGCGCACTGTCCCGGCCTGCCGTCCCGCCACCCGCACGTCGAGCGCCGCCGTGTAGATCTGCCGGTTGCCGGCGAAGGACATCGTCAGGTGCCGGTATGTGAGGGCGTACGCCCCCACGCGCGCCGTCTGTCCGGGATTGAGTGTCACCACCGCCTCGCGCCCGTACACGGACGAGGCGGTGATGCCGACGGCCACGAGCACCACCGCCAGGTGCACGACGTATCCGCCGTAGCGGCGTCGGCGCTGGGAGAGAAGCTCGACGGCGGCCGCCGCCACGCCCACCCCCCGGCTGCGCGCGCGCGCCCGCGCCGCCCGAAGACCGTCCGCCAGCACCGCCGCGGCGGCGAATGCCGCCGTCGTGTCCATGGCGAGGGCCGTCGACGACTGCATCCCCGCCGCCGCGAGGAGCACCGCCACCGCAGCCGCCGCGGCGGCAGGCAGGAGGAGGCGGCGGGCGGCGCGGCGCAACGTCTGCGGCCCCCAGCCGATGCTCGTGGCCACCCCGAGCAGGACGAAGCCCCCGGCCGCGAACGGCGTGACGATCCGGTTGTAGGCCTGCGTGCCGAAGGCCAGCGCCTGTCCGAACAGGGGCCGGGAGAAGAGGGGGAAGAGGGTGCCGAACAGGATGCCACCGATGACCGCCAGGAACAGAAGGTTGTTGAGCACGAAGGCCGTCTCCTTGGGATGGCGCTCCTCGCTCGCGCCCGCCGGCCCCCGGCCGCTCCACACGCCCTGCCCCCGGCCGGCGCGCAAGACGTCGCGCCGCGCGTAGATGAAGGCGGCCGTGGCCAGGCTCCCCGCCGCCAGTAAGGGCCCGAAGTATTCGCCCATGCTCGTCCCGGCGAAGGCGTGGACCGAGTCGACCACGCCGCTGCGGGTGAGGAACGTGCCCAGCATGGTGAGCCAGAAGGCGATGGACGCGATGATGGTGTTCCACAGCCGGAGGATGCCGCGTCGCTCCTGTACGACGAGGGAGTGGAGAAAGGCGGTGGCCGCCAGCCACGGCAGGAAGGAGGCGTTCTCCACCGGGTCCCACGCCCAGTACCCGCCCCATCCCAGCTCCACGTAAGCCCAGTGCGCACCGAGCAGGATGCCGGTTCCCAAGGCGAGCCAGGAGAAGGTGGCGGCGGTGCGGGACAGGCGGATCCAGCTGGCGTCGGAGCGGCCCACCACCAGGCTGGCCATGGCCAGGGCGAACGGTACGGACATGCCCACGTACCCCGCGTACAACAGCGGCGGGTGGAAGGCCATCCAGCCGTTCTGCAGGAGGGCGTTCATGCCCGTGCCGTCGTACAGCACGGCGGAGGTGGTGGCGAAGGGCGACGCCGGTCCCGCCACGAGCGCCAGGTAGAACGCGGCGATGGCGAGGAGGAACGGCAAGGCGTTGAGCGTGAGCTCCCCGTCCGCGGCCGGAGTGCGCCTGAGCGCCGTCCAGGCCACGTAGCCCGAGAGCACGCCCACCCAGAACAGGAGAGAGCCGGCGTTGCCGCTCCAAAGGGCGGCGAACCGGTAGACGATGGGGAGGGAGCGGCTGGTCTCCTCGGCGACGTACAGGACCCGGAAGTCGCCCTCGAGGAGGAGGATCCACAGCACGAGCACCGCCGTGAGCACGGAGAACGACATCGCCAGGGCGCTCACACGGGCGAGCTCGCCCAACCGCGCGTCGGCGCGCGCCCGGGCCCAACCCCACAGGAGGATGCCGCCCACTGCGAACGCCAGCGCCGCCCACACCGCGGCCGCGCCCACCGCCGGCATGCGATCCCCCCCGCCCCTTGCGTCCCCGGTAGTATACCACTCGCCCCGGGCGCCCCGGCGCGAAAAACGGGGCGGCGTCGCCGCCCCGCCGCCGCCGTCGCCCTATTCCGTCCCCGCCCCCCGCTCCCGGGAGGGGAAGTTGTCGATGAGGTCCATCGTGGACTGCAGTAGCGAGCGCACGCGCGCCCGGTACACGTTGATCTCCCGTTCCAACTCGCGCTGATCGTTTTCCAGGGCGCGGATCTTCGCCTGCGCCTCCTCCAGGATGCGCTGTGCGCGCGCCTGCGCCTCCTGGATCGTCAGCTCCGACTCCTTGCGCGCGCTCTGACGCACCTCTTCGGCCGTGCTCTGGGCCACCACGAGCGCCCGCTGCAGGTTGTCCTCCAGCTCCTTGTACTGCATGAGCTGCTGCCGCAGGCTTTCGACCTGCTCGCGCAAGGCGTCGCGCTCCCGGATGACGGCCTCGTAGTCGGCGCCGAGCTCGTCGAGGAACTCGTCGACCTCGTCCTCGTTGAAGCCCCAGAGGCTGCGCCGGAACTCCTTGTTGTGCACATCCACCGGTGTGATCGGCACGCGAGCGACACCCCTTTACCTCGACGACAGCGGCAGGGACAGGATCTGCTGGACGATCCACAGCCCCAGGATGGCCACCACCGGCGCCAGGTCCACGTTGCCGGTGGACGGCATCACCCGCCGGATCGGCGCAAGCAACCACTCGGTGAGGCGCTCCGCCCACTCCTCCAGGGTAACAAACCAACGCGGCGGCCGCTGCGGTCGGAACACCGACATCGCCCACCGCAGGATGATGAGCCAGTACAGGGCCCGCAACGCCTCGATGGCGGCGAGCAGCGGGTAGTCCAGCGGGCCCACGCTCGCCCTTAGCGGCCGTACGACGCCGGGCGCCCGCCTGCCTCCCCGTCGCGCAGGGCGATCTCCACATTGGCGGGGGCGAACACGAAGATGGAGGTGCTCACCCGCTGCATGGTGCCGTCGAGGGCGTAGATCGTCCCCGACAGGAAGTGGAGGA
Source organism: Bacillota bacterium (assembly GCA_023512375.1). Classification (GTDB taxonomy): domain Bacteria; phylum Bacillota; class Sulfobacillia; order JAJZYS01; family JAILZS01; genus JAILZS01. Next base: position 5,721 of record JAILZS010000025.1, read on the forward strand.
ACTTCTGCCCGGTGTCCTTGTCCACCGACTCGAGGTTGATCACCACCGGCCGCCGCTCCTTGAGCTGGTCGGCGATCGGCTGCACCTCCTCGAACGAGCGCGGCTCCGCCACCACCACCCGCATGGTCCGCCCCCCCGGCAGGCTGACGAGGGCGCTGCGGCGGGGTCGGGACGCCGGCTCGTCCGCGCGCATGCCCGTCTCGCGCCGTCCGTACGCCCGCTCCTCGTGCCCCGGCCGCCCCGTCTCGAGCTCGCCTTCCTCGTCTTCGATGGATTCGATGCCCATGAAGCCCAGGATCCTGTCCACGACGCCCACGCGGTCTCCCCCTACCCCAAGATGGCGCGTCTGTTCGCCAATGCGCCTGGATTTCCTGCCCGCTTCCATTCAAACCGCGCTGTCGACCATCCGGATGAGGCCGGCCATACGGCCCGTGCGGCCGCCGCTGGCGCGATGGGAGAAGAAAGCAGGGGAGTCGGTGCGCTCCGCGGCCACCAGCACGCGGTCGTGGCCCACGCCGGCGTCGGCCAGGGCGTGGCGGGTGACGCCGGCCAGGTCAAGCATCCCGCGCCCGTCGCGGTAGCGGTCGGCCCACGGAAGGGTCGGGCGCAGGGCCGCCATCACCGGTTCGTCCACCTGGTAGGTAGGGCCCGCGCACGGGCCCACGGCGGCCCACAGGTCGGCGCCGGCCGCTCCCAGAGAGGTGCGCATGGCCGTCACCGCCGCCCCCACCACGCCGGCAGCCAGGCCCCGCCAGCCCGCGTGCGCGATGCCGATCGCGCCCGCCTCCGGGGCGACCAGGAAGACGGGCACGCAATCCGCGAACCGCAACATGAGGACGGCGTCCCGACGCCGCGTCACGAGTGCGTCGGCGCGCACCGGCGCTGCCCCGGCCGGCGTCGGCTCCCCCACCACCGCCACCTCGCGGCCGTGCACCTGGTGGGCCGTCGCCACCCGCTCGCGCTCGATCCCGAGGGCGGCGAACAGCCGGCGCAGGTTCTCCTCCACGTTCTCCGGCGCGTCGGGCACGCTCCGCCCCAGGTTGAGGGAGTCGAAGGGGGGAGGGCTCACGCCTCCCGCCCGGCTGGTGAACACCAGGTGGGCGGGGCCGATGTTCGCCTCCAGCAGCACGAGGTCTCCCCGCCGCCGCCACCGCCAGGCGGGCGCCTCGGCCGTCCGTTCGTCGCGCATGCCTCAGGCTTCGCGTCCGGAGCCTCGCCCCCTGCCGGATGCCGGGGCGGGGGCGCGGACGAGGATGACGTCCACACCCACGCGCACGACGTCGGACCACGGCACGATCGTCGGCTCCTCCCGCCCGAACAGGCCCCACAGCCGGCCGCTCCCCGGCAGCACGAGAGCCGTCACCGCCCCGCGTTCGAGGTCGATCTCCAGATCGCGGATGGGCCCCAGGCGCCGGCCGTCGTCGACGCCCACCACCTCGCGCGCCTGCAGCTCCGACGTGCGGATCATGCCGCCACCCCCGGCCAGCCTATGCCTGCGACGGCCCGCCCACGCCGCCGGAAAGCCAGCGCCACAAGCTCCGCCACCAGGCCCACCCAGCCCGGCCGCCCGCATCCCGGCGCGCGGATGCGCCCGCCAGCAGGCGTTCGGGCGCGGCCGGCGCCTCCGATCCGGCCAGGGCGTTCCACGGGTCGGCGGAGCACAGGTCCGGGAAGAGGACGCACCACCAGTTCTGCCCCCCGCCTCGCCCGAGGATGACCGTGACGGCGGGATAGACGCCGGCCGCTAGGCGGGTCGAACCCCAAGACCGGGCAGGGAAGTCGGCGTCACCCACCACCACGCGCGCTCCGTACGGACGGCCGAGGGCCCTTAGGGTGCGGTCGGCAGCCGCGACGACGCGCGGTGCGGCAGCGCGCGCCGCCCGCGCCGCCGTTGCGGCGTCGGTCGCCCCCGCCACGGCCCTCCCGAGGACGGGCAGGATGGCGGCGCGCACCGCCAGCTTGGCTGCCTGGTCGGCCGCCCGATCGCTGTTGGCCAGGATGTGCAGGCGCAGGGGACGGGACACCGGGACGGAGGCCGCCGGCGTCGACCCGCCGTGGGCGGGCAGCGCCGGCCGCAGGGTGAGCGTCCACACGAAGGCAGCCATGAGGGCGACGAGCACGGTGCGGCGGGGAAGGCGGTTCACGCCCCGCCCTCCCGCCGCCGAGCCGGGCATGCGTCAGACATGGGCCCGCATGCGGCCGAGCGCGGCCTTCTCTAGGCGGGAGACCTGGGCCTGGGAGATCCCGATCTCCGACGCCACCTCCATCTGCGTCTTGCCAGCGAAGAAGCGCAACCGGATGATCGTCTGCTCCCGCTCGCTCAGGCGGCGCATGGCGTCGCGCAGGGCGATGCCCTCGAGCCACGTGCCGTCGTGCTCGTGCTCGTCGCCCACCTGGTCCATGACGTAGATGGGGTCCCCGCCGTCGTGGTAGACGGGTTCGAAGAGGGAGATCGGCTCTTGAATGGCGTCCAGGGCGTAGACCACCTCGTCCCGTGGCAGGCCGAGCCGGTCGGCGATCTCCCCCACGCCGGGCTCCCTGCCCAGCTCCGCCACCAGCTGGTCGCGCACCTGCAGGGCCTTGTAGGCCACGTCGCGCAGGGAGCGGCTCACGCGGATGGGGTTGTTGTCCCTCAGGTAGCGCCGGATCTCGCCGATGATCATCGGCACCGCGTAGGTCGAGAAGCGGACGTTGAGTTCCAGGTCGAAGTTGTCGATCGCCTTCATGAGGCCGATGCAGCCCACCTGGAAGAGGTCGTCGACGTACTCGCCCCGGTTCTGGAATCGCTGGATCACGCTCAAGACCAGGCGCAGGTTACCGGAGACCAGCTTGTCGCGGGCGCTGCGGTCGCCCTGACGGAGCCGCGCGAACAGTTCGCGCATCTCTCGCGCGCTGAGGACGGGCAGCTTGGAGGTGTTGACACCGCAGATCTCCACCTTGTTCATGAGCACCCGGCCGCACCTCCCGCAGCGTGTCTGCCGGGAAGTATCGGCAAATCGGGCGATGTTTATTCACGTTGCCGCGGGAACGGTACGCCCCTCACATCAGGGGCGCCCCCGCATACGCGCGGAGGCGCCCGACGGATCGTGCGTCACCTCATGACGCGGCGGTGCGCGACGGCGTCGGCACCGACGCCGGACCGGGGCCGGCGCGCACGCGCGCGATCGCCCCCAACGGAAGGCCGTTCACGCGCACGTATTCCTCGGGCAGGGCGGGCGTGAGGCTCTCCTCCCGCCGATACACCGTGGCCACCGCGCCCCTCTCCGTCACCGCCAGCACGACGTCGCCGCACTGCACCAGGGCGGTGGCCTCGCGCACCTCCACCCCGGTGCGCACGGCGCGGGCGATCGCCTGGCGCGCCTCCTCGCGCGAGGCGGTGGGGTCGATCTTCTCCAGCCATCGGTCGACGGCGTGGTCCGTCGCCTCCGCCTGCCGAAGCCCCAGGGCGGCGCGCAGCTCCCGCAGGATGAGCGCCTCCAGGGAGGCGGCGGTGATCCGGTTCCCCATGGCCACCCCGAGGGCGAAGGTGCCCGCCTCCTCCGCCAACTGCCGCAGGCGCTCCTGGGCGGCGGCGGTAGCGAACAGATGGCGTCCCACCTCGCCCAGGTAGCGCAACCACTGCTCGACCCCCGCTTCCTCCGCCCGCGCCGCCGCCTCGCTCGCCCCCTGGGAGGCGCGGCGGGTGAGGGGCGTCACGCCGTGGGCGGAGAATCCGTACCCTTCGGGGTTGGCCTTCACCACCTTGACCCACAGGCGGTCCCCCTCCGACACGTACTCGCCCACCTGACCGAACGGCACCCACTCGTCCGCCAGCTCGCTCAGGTGGATGAGGCCGCGATGCCCTCGGTCCGTGGCCACGAACGCCCCATAGCCCGCGATCCCCGTCACCTGGACCTCGACGATGTCGCCAAACTGCAACGGCGCCACCATGTCCCGCTCGGCCCGCGCCACCGCACTCCCTCCCGATCCGGAACGAACGGCCATACCCAGCCTTGGATTACCAGTATATGCCAATACGGCCCGCCTGTCCACCTCCCCGCCGCCCCATCCCCAGCGGGAAGGATGCCCAGGAAGGGCCGGGGCCTACGCCGCCCGCCTCATTCCATGGTGCGCATCTCCTTGCGCAGGCGGCGCAGGATGCGCTTCTCGAGGCGGGAGATGTAGGACTGGGAGATCCCCAACAGGTCTGCGACCTCCTTCTGGGTGCGTCCCACCCCGTCCACAAGACCGAAGCGCAGCTCCATGATGCGTCGCTCCCGCGGCCCCAGCGTCCCCATGGCACGGCGGAGAAGGTCGCGGTCCACCTCCTGCTCCAACTCCCGCGTCGTGAGGTCGGCATCCGTGCCCAGGATGTCCGAAAGAAGGAGCTCGTTCCCATCCCAGTCGATGTTGAGAGGCTCGTCGAAGGAGACCTCGGACCGCAGGCGGCTGTTCCTCCTGAGATACATGAGGATCTCGTTCTCGATGCACTTGGACGCATAGGTGGCGAGCTTGATGCGCTTGGACACGTCGAACGTGTTGACCGCCTTGATGAGTCCGATCGTGCCGATGGAGACGAGGTCCTCGATGCCCACCCCGGTGTTCTCGAACTTGCGCGCGATGTACACCACGAGACGCAGGTTGCGTTCGATCAGGGTCCCCTTGACAGCGCTGTCGCCCGCCGCCAGGTGGCGCAGGAGGGCGGCCTCCTCCTGCGACGTCAGGGGCGGCGGCAACGCCTCCGCCCCGCCCACGTAGCCCACCGCGGACGGGACGGCGACGCTGCCGAGGCGTACGCCCAAGCGCACCCAGCCCCAACGGACGGCCGACAGGAGGCGGCGGGGACGGAACAGGAAGGGGCGCGACACGGCCTGCATGGCTCACGCTCCTATCCGGGAGGGATGCGCGGGGAGGAGCTCGGGCGGCACGAGGGCGTCGGCGCCGCGATGCCCGAGCGGACCCGGGGCCAAAGCCACCAGCCCCCGCACGGGTACGCGGCCGCCGTCCACGCAGGCCCACAGAGCGTCGGGCCGCACCGCCGTCAGCACGCCGCCCGCCCCCACGGCCCGGTACGGCACCGCCCGCAGGCGGCCCGCCCACGCCGGGCAGAGGTGGGCGAGGCGGTCCGGCAGGAGGCCCGCCGCCGCCTCGCGCAGGTAGGCGGCACGCGCCGCCGGTGGCAGGAGGGCGGCCAATGGGGCGGCCTCCGCCACCACCACGGGCTCGCGCCCAAGCGGGTCGCGCAGGCGGTTGCCGGTATCGACGAGGCCGCGCAGCCGCGCCCGCGCCCCGCCGATCTCCACCTCCAGGTCGAGCGTCCCGCCGCCCAAGGCCCTGAGGCGCCAGAGCGCGGTCAGGCGCTCGCACGCCATCACCGCCCCCGCCGCCGCCATGAAGCCCGCCGCCGGCAGCGGATGGGCCGCCGTGGGCAGGGCCACGCCCAGAAGGGCAAGCGCGCCCAGCGCCCCGCCCCCCACGAGGACGGCACTCGTCATGAACATGAGCCACCGGCGCAAGAGGCGGAGCGGGTGCGCCCGGCCGTGGGCGGCCAGGACCATGACGAGGGCGCACGCCAGCCGTCCCGCCGCCCCTCCCTGGAGGGGCCCGGGAAGGCAGGCGTACAGGCAACCGACCGCCGCACCGGCCGCCAGGCGCGCGCCCGCCTTCTCGCCTCCGGCCCGGGCCGCCACGTACAGGACCGCGCCGTCCAGGGCGAGGTTCTCCGCGGCGTAGAGCGCCCACGCGCCGAAGTCCGCCACGGCCCCACCCCCGCGTGTTCCACTGCTACGTCGCCGACCGGCGCACCAGAACCGCCAGCGTGAGGCTACCAAGAGGGCGGTGCGAAGGCGCACGGGGCGTGGCGGGCGTGGCTCGGGAGGCGACGACCGCATGCGACACACCGGCCCGCCCGCGCGACGACCAATGGCCGGCGGCCGGGGCGATACGCCCCGGCCGCCGCCGGCGAAGCCTCACTCCCACTCGATCGTGCCCGGCGGCTTCGTCGTCAGGTCGTAGAGTACCCGCCCCACCCCCGCCACCTCGTTCGTCAGGCGGGTGGCGATGCGCCCGAGGACGTCGTCGGGCAGGCGGGCGCGGTCGGCCGTCATGCCGTCCTCCGAAGCGACGGCGCGGACGACCACAGGCATGCCGTAGGTGCGGTTGTCGCCCATCACCCCCACCGCCCGCACCGGCGCCAGGAGGACGGCAAAGTACTGGAAGAGCGACGGCGCCAGGCCGGCGGCCTCGATCTCCTCCCGCACCACGCGGTCGGCCTGGCGCAAGATCTCCAGCCCCTGCGCCGTGACCGGGCCGGCGATGCGCACGGCCAGGCCGGGGCCGGGGAAGGGCTGGCGGGAGACGATCGCCTCCGGGAGCCCGAGCTCGCGACCGAGGGCCCGCACCTCGTCCTTGAAGAGCAGGCGCAGGGGTTCGACCAGCTCCAACCCGAGGTCCTCCGGCAGGCCCCCCACGTTGTGGTGGGTCTTGATGGTCTGGCTGCGCCCGGCGCCGCTCTCCACCACGTCGGGATAGAGCGTCCCCTGCACGAGGAAGCCCGCCCCCTCCTCCGCCACCCGGCGCGCCTCCTCCTCGAACACGCGCACGAACAGGGTGCCGATGATGCGCCGCTTGCGCTCGGGGTCGCCTACCCCCTCCAGGGCGGCGAGGAAGCGCTCGGCCGCGTCCACCCGCCGCACCCGCACGCCCAGGGCGCCCATGGCCGCCATCACCTCGTCCGCCTCGCCCAGGCGGAGGAGGCCGTGGTCCACGAAGATGGCGGTGAGGCGGTCTCCCAGGGCGCGCGCGGCGAGCGCAGCCGCCACGGAGGAGTCGACGCCCCCGGACAGGGCGGCGATGGCCCTGCCCCGTTCCCCCACCTGGGCGCGGATGGCCGCCACCGCCTCCTGCGCAAACGCCGCCATCGTCCAGTCGCCGGCAAACCCGGCCACGTCGTGGAGGAAGCGGGCCATCACCGCCCTGCCGCCTTGCGTGTGCCCCACCTCCGGGTGGAACTGCACGCCATACAGGCGCCGCACGGGGTCGGCGAAGGCCGCCAGGGGGGCGCCGCGCGTCGAGGCCAGGGGGACGAAGCCGGGAGGCAGGGCCTCCACCCGGTCGGAGTGGCTCATCCACACCGTGGCACCGGGCTCGAGGTCGATCAGCAGGTTGCCGTCGCCGATGCCCAGGTCGCGCGCGCCTGGGGCCGGCGTGAGGACGGCGGGGCCGAATTCCCCCTCCTCCCCGGGGCCGCTCACGCCCCCCAGGTCGGCGGCCATGCGCTGGGCGCCGTAGCAGATGCCCAGCACCGGAAGGCCGCTGTCGTACAGGGCGAGGTCGACGGTGCGCGCCCCTTGGGCGTGGGCGCTGTCGGGGCCGCCCGATAGGATCACGGCCCGCGCCCCCCGCCGCCTCAGGGTTTCCACGTCCGTGTCCGGCGGCAGGATCTCCGCGTACACGCCCAGCTCGCGCGCCCTCCGGGCGATGAGTTGGCCGTACTGGGAGCCGAAGTCGAGCACGGCGAGAAGTTCGTGGCGCACGGGCCCGCTCACCCCTCCGTTTCCGGGTCGTCGGCGCACAGGATGTCGGGATGCTGGCGGTGCTGCTGGTCCGCGTCCAGGCCATAGCCGACCACGTAACGGTCGGGGATGGAGAAGCCCACGAAGTCCACCGCCGCCTCCACCACCCGCCGCGACGGCTTGTCCAGGAGCACCGCCGTGCGCAGCCGGCGCGGCCCGCGCTGCCGCAGGGAACGCTGCAGGTACTGCAGGGTGAGGCCCGTGTCCACGATGTCCTCCACCACGAGCACGTCCCGCCCCGCCAACGACTCGTCCAGGTCCTTGACGATGCGCACCACCCCCGAGCTGCGGGTGGCGGCGCCGTAGCTGGACACGGCCATGAAGTCGACCTCCACCGGGACAGGGATGGCGCGCACGAGATCGGCGGTGAACACGAAGGCACCCTTGAGGATGCCGACCACGAGCAGCGGGTCGGGGCCGCTCGTGGCGCCGATCTCCGCCCCCAGCTCGGCCACGCGACGGGCGATGGCGCCGCGGTCGATGAGGATCCGCCACCCTGGCGGCGGGCCGTCAGGCAACCGGGTCGCCCCCTCTTCCCCCGACGCCGGGCGGGCGCGCGGCCGCCCACCCCTCGCCCGCCTCGTGCCCGCCCCCGGCGAGCACGTGCGCGGCGTGGGGGAGGAGTCTCCCCAGCAGCTCGACGGCGTCTTGGGCCGCTCCCTCGCTTCCGGCCACGTTCACCACCAGGGTGCGACCGCGCACGCCCGCCACCCCGCGCGACAGGTAGGCGGCGAGCGTCGCCCGGGCGCCAGCCGCCCTCAACGCCTCCGCCAGACCGGGTGCCTCCCGGTCGAGCACGGCCCGCGTCGCCTCGGGCGTGACGTCCCGCGGCCCCAGCCCCGTGCCGCCGAGGGTGACCACCACCTGGGGCGGGGCGGGGCCGTCGCACCAATCCAGGAGGCGCCGGCGGATGGCCTCTGCGTCGTCGGGCACCACCGCCCGTTCCGCCACCACCATGCCCCGCGCCCGCAGGCCTTCGGCTATGCGGGCGCCGGCGCGGTCCTCGCGCCGACCGGCGGCCACGCCGTCGCTGACGGTGAGCACGGCCACCCGCGTCGCGCCCTCCCCTACGCCTGTCGCCGCCACGTCCCGCTCCGTCCCCCCTCCTTGCGCTCCAGGCGCACGCGCTCCACCACCATGCCGCGGTCGACGGCCTTCATCATGTCGTACACCGTCAGGGCCGCCACCGACGCCGCCGTCAGCGCCTCCATCTCCACCCCGGTGGGGCCGGTGGCGGCGCACTCGGCCTCGATCTCGACGCCCTCGTCCACAAGCGCCAGGCGCACGCGGGCGTGCGTCAGGGCGAGGGGGTGGGCGAGCGGCACGAGTTCCCACGTCCGTTTCGCAGCCTGCACCCCGGCCACCTGCGCGGTGGTGAAGACGTCGCCCTTGGGACCCGCGCCGGCGCGCAGGACGGCCACCGCCGAGGGCGACATGCGGATGAAGGCGCTGGCCACGGCCGTCCGGACGGTGGCGGGCTTGCCGCCCACGTCCACCATGCGGACGCCGCTCCGGTCTACGTGCGTGAGGCCCTCGACCCCGTCGGCCTCCACCCCTAGGCCCCCCCGCCGCCGTAGTCGTAGAAGCCGCGTCCGCTCTTGCGCCCGAGGTAGCCGGCCTCCACGTATTTGCGCAAGAGCGGCGTCGGCCGATAACGGGGGTCCCCGAGCTCGGCGTACAGGACCTCGAGGATGGCCAGGCAGGTGTCCAGCCCGATGAGGTCGGCCAGCCGGAGGGGACCCATGGGGTGGTTCATGCCCAGGGTCATGACGCCGTCGATCGCCTCGGCGTCGGCCACGCCCTCCGCCAGGCACGCCACCGCCTCGTTGATCATCGGCATGAGCACGCGGTTGGAGACGAAGCCGGGGAAGTCGCGCACGGCGATCGGCACCTTGCCCAAGGCGCGCGCGAAGGCGTCGGCGGCCCGGAACACCTCGTCCGAGGTGGCCATACCGCGCACGAGCTCCACCAGCCGCATGCGCGGCACGGGGTTCATGAAGTGGACGCCCACCACCTGGGCGGGGCGGCCGGACGCCGCCCCCAGCCGGGTGATGGAGATGGACGAGGTGTTCGAGGCGAGGATGGCGGCGGGCGGCGCCGCCTCCCCCAGGGTGCGGAAGATCTCCGCCTTGAGGTCGTAGCGCTCGCTCACCGCTTCGACCGCGACGGCCGCCGTGGCCGCCGCGGCCCCAAGGTCGAGCGTGGGGTGCAGGCGGCCGCGCGCCGCCTTGGCCTCCTCGGCGCTCAGCTCCCCCCGCGCCACCAGGCGTTCGAGCGAGCGCTCCACCGCTCCCAGCCCGGCGTCCAGGCGGCCGCGGTCCACGTCCACGACGTCCACCTCGTAGCCGGCCTGGGCGGCCGTTTGGGCGATGCCCCCGCCCATCTGCCCGGCCCCCACCACGAGCACCCGCCCGCGCGGGGCCGAGGCCACCCCTTCCTCCGCCATCGCTACACCTCCACCAGGAGGGCCTCGCCCTGCCCGCCGCCGCTGCAGATGGCGGCCAGGCCCAGACCGCCCCCGCTCCGCCTGAGCTCCATGATCAAGGTGAGGAGGATGCGCGCCCCGCTGGCGCCGATCGGATGCCCGAGGGCGATCGCGCCCCCGTTCACGTTGACGACCTCCTCCCCCACCCCCAGGAGGGCCATGGACTGGAGCGTGACGGCGGCGAACGCCTCGTTGATCTCCACCCGCCGTAGGTCGGCCACCGAGCGGCCGGCGCGCTCCAGCGCCTGCCGCGCGGCCAGGGCGGGGACGGTACCCAGGCGGTAGGGCTCGTCGGAGACGGCGCCGTGGCCGACGATGCGCGCCAGCACCTCTCGCCCCTGGGCGCGCGCCTCCGCCTCGTCCATGAGCACCAAGGCGCAGGCGCCGTCGTTGACGCCGGGGGCGTTGCCGGCGGTGATCGTGCCTTGCGGCGTGAACGCCGGCGTCAGGCGCGCCAGCTTCTCCAACGAGGTGTCGCGCCGGGGCGCCTCGTCCACCGCCACCTCGACCTCGCCGGAACGCCCCCGTACGCGCACGGGGGCGATCTCCTCCGCCATGCGCCCCCTGTCGATGGCGGCCAGGGCGCGCTCGTGGCTGCGAAGGGCCCACCGGTCCTGGTCGGCGCGGGAGATGCCCGCCTCCGCCGCCAGGCGGTCGCCCTGGGCGCCCATCGTACACCGGTCGAACGTGGACCACAGTCCGTCGTACCGCATGCTGTCCACGAGCTCGCCGTCCCCCATGCGGTAGCCGAAGCGGGCCCGCGGCACGAGGTAGGGCGCGTTCGACATGCTCTCCATTCCGCCCGCCACCATCGTCCGCGCCTCCCCGGCGCGGATGAGGAGGTCCGCCAGGAAGACCGCCCTGAGGCCGCTCGCGCACACCTTGTTGACGGTCTCCGACACCACGCCCACCGGCATGCCCGCCGCCATGCTCACCTGGCGGGAGGGGATCTGTCCCGCCCCGGCCTGCAGGACCATGCCCATGACCACGCCGTCCACCTGCTCGGGCGCCACGTCGCCCCGAGCCAGGGCGGCCCGCACCGCCGCCGTGCCGAGTTCCACCGCCGACGCCGACGACAGCGCGCCCCCCAGCTTGCCGAACGGGGTGCGTGCCCCCGAGACGATCGCTACCATGTTTCCACCTCCGCCCGCGCGCGGGCGGCCCCGCCCTAGGGGACGAGCCGGATGTCGGCGCCCAGCGCGGCCATCTTCCCCTCCAGGTCCTGGAACCCGCGCCCGATGTTGGCGGCGCCACTCACCTCGGTCGTCCCCTCCGCCGCCAGGCCGGCGAGGACGAGGGCCGCCCCGCCCCGGATGTCGTGCGCCTCCAGGGGCGCGCCCGTGAGGCGCTCCACCCCCTGGATGACGGCCACGTCCCGATCCACCTTGATGCGGGCGCCCAGGCGCAAAAGCTCGTTCGTGAACCCGAAGCGGTTGTCGAAAATCGTCTCCTGCACCACGCTCACGCCCTCGGCGATCGTCATCACGGCCACGAACGGCGACTGCAGGTCGGTGGCGAAGCCGGGGTAGGGGCTGGTCTGGACGTCGACGGCGGTGGGCCGCCGCGGTGCCTCCAAGGTGATCCAGTCCGCGCCCTCCGCCAGACGGCAGCCCGCCTCCTCGAGCTTGAGGAGGACCGTACGCAGGTGTTCGGGGATGATGCCCCGGACCGTCACCCGTCCGGCGGTGATGGCGGCGGCGCACAGGTACGTGCCCGCCTCGAGGCGGTCGGGGATGATCTCGTGTCGGGTGCCGGTCAGCTCGGGGGCGCCCTCGATGCGGATGAGCTTCGTGCCCGCCCCGCGGATGCGCACCCCCATCGCCGTGAGGAAGTTCGCCAGGTCGACGATCTCCGGCTCCTGGGCGGCGTTCTCCAACACGGTGGTGCCATGGGCGCGCGAGGCCGCGATCATGAGGTTCACGGTGGTGCCGAAGGAGGAGCGGTCGATGAACACCTTGGAGCCCACCAGGCGGCGGGCGCGGGCGTGGATGGAGCCGTGCTCCACCCAGGCGTCCGCGCCCAGGGCCTGAAAGCCCTTGAGATGGAAGTCGACCGGCCGGCTGCCGATGTCGCAGCCCCCGGGCAGCGCCACCTCCGCCTCGCCCAGACGGGCCAGGAGCAGCCCCACGACGTAGGTGGAGCCGCGCAGCTTGCGGGCCAGGTTGTAGGGCGCCTTGGTCCGGCTCAGGCCCCGGCCGTCCACGCGCAGGGTGCTGGGCCCCAGCCACTCCGCCTCCGCCCCCAGGTCGCGCAGGATGGCGCACAGGTGGAGGATGTCGGAGTACTGGGGGACGTTGTCGAGGATCGTCTCCCCCCGTTCCGCCAGGGTGGCTGCGGTGATGATGGCCAGGGCGCTGTTCTTCGCCCCCGCCGCCGTCACCTCGCCCCTGAGCGCCCGACCGCCGTTGACCACGTAGCGCGTCCCGGCCGCCGGCGCCCCGGCGTCCGCGGGCGTCGACGCCGCCGGCGCAACCCCCGTCGCCCCGTCCTCTCGTCTAGCCACGGCGGTAGTTCGGCGCCTCCTTGGTGATGTCCACGTCGTGCGGATGGCTCTCCACCAGCCCGTGGCTGGTGATGCGGATGAACACGCCCTTCGCCTGAAGCTCGCGCACGTCGTGCGCCCCCACGTACCCCATGCCCGAACGCAGCCCGCCCACGAGCTGGTAGACCGTGTCGCTCAGGGGTCCACGGTAGGGTACCCTGCCCTCGATCCCTTCCGGCACCAGCTTGTCCGGCTGGCCGCCCGCCTCATCCTGGAAGTAACGGTCGCCGGAACCCTGCTGCATGGCCCCGAGCGACCCCATGCCACGATACACCTTGTAGCTGCGCCCCATGTAGATGACCTGCTCGCCCGGGCTCTCGTCCGTCCCCGCCAACAGGCCCCCGAGCATGACCGACGCGGCGCCCGCCGCCAGGGCCTTGGTGATGTCGCCGCTGGCGCGGATGCCGCCGTCGGCGATCACCGGCAGGTCGTCCGCGGCCAACGCCTCGGCACAGTCGAAAATGGCGGTGATCTGCGGCACGCCCACGCCCGCCACCACCCGGGTGGTGCAGATCGAGCCCGGCCCCTGCCCCACCTTCACGCCGTCGGCGCCGCTGTCGCGCAGGGCGCGCGCACCCTCGCGCGTCGCCACGTTGCCGCCCACCACGTCGACGGCGGGAAAGCGCACCTTGAGCTTCTCAACCATCTGGAGCACCCGCCGCGCGTGGCCGTGGGCGCTGTCCACCACCAGCACGTCCACGCCCGCCTGCACGAGCGCCGCCGCCCGCTCCAGGTCCGCGTCGGCGCTTCCGACGGCGGCCGCACAAAGAAGACGCCCACGGGCGTCCTTGGCGGCGTTGGGATAACGGCGGGCCTTCTCGATGTCCTTGATGGTGATGAGGCCGCGCAGCCGCCCCTGTTCGTCCACCAGGGGCAACTTCTCGATGCGGTGTGCGGCCAACAGCGACTTGGCGGCATCGAGCGAGGTGCCCACCGGGGCGGTGACGAGGCTGCCCCGCGTCATCACCTCCTCCACCGGCCGGTCGACGTTCTCCTCGAACCGCAGGTCGCGGTTCGTGACGATGCCGATGAGAAACCCCTCCGGGTCGCAGATCGGCACGCCGGAGATGCGGTAGCGTGCCATGAGCGCTAGGGCGTCGCGCACGGGGTGGCCCGGGTGGAGGAAGATCGGGTCGGTGATCACGCCCGCCTCCGACCTCTTCACCCGGTCCACCTCGGCCGCCTGCGCCTCCACGCTGAGGTTCTTGTGGATGACGCCGATGCCGCCCTCGCGGGCGATGGCGATGGCCATGCGGGATTCCGTCACCGTGTCCATGCCGGCGGAGACGATGGGGATGTTCAGGCGGACGCGGCGCGTGAAGCGGGTGCTCACGTCGACGTCCCTCGGCACCACGTCGGACGGACCGGGAAGGAGCAGAACGTCGTCGAACGTCAGCCCCTCGCGCCCGAACTTCTCCTCCCAGGTCAACGAAACGCGCCCCTCTCCAGCGTTTCGTCCAGCGTACCACGGCGCCGCGCGGGCGGACAACGCGCCCTCAGGCGCCGCTTTTTGCCACCCGCCCGCCGTCTTCCGCCAGGCGCGCCGCCAGCTCCCGGCCCGCCCTCCAGACGTCGCCCGCCCCCAGGGTGAGCCAGAGGTCGCCGGGCAACCAGGAGGCGCGAGCCATGTCGACAGCCGCGGCCAGGGAAGGCGCGTAGCGCGCCCGGCCGGTGCGGGCCGCCACGGCGCGCGCCAGCTCGGCCCCGCCCACGCCCGGCAGAGGCCGTTCGCCCGCCGGTGCGTACACGTCGAGCAGGACCGCGTCGTCGCACGTGTCGAAGGCGGTCACGAAGTCGTCCCACAGGTTCTTCGTGCGCACGTAGCGCTGAGGCTGGAAGATGGCGCACACCCGCCCCGGCGCGACGGAGCGGGCGGCGGCGAGCACGGCGCGGATCTCGCTCGGGTGGTGGGCGTAATCGTCCACCACCAGGCCCGCCGCCCCCCGGTACAGGACCTCGAAGCGGCGGTGCGCGTTGGCGAACGCGGGCAGTGCGGCGGCCACCGCCTCCCACCCCGCCCCGGCGAGCAGCGCCGCCTCCACCGCCGCCAGGGCGTTGTGCACGTTGTGCCGCCCGGGGAGGGCGATGCGCACCCTGCCCATGGGCCGGCCGTCCCGCCACAAGGTAAAGGCGCTGCCGCCGCCCGGCGCGGCGACCACGTCCGCAGCGCGCACGTCGGCCTCCCCCTCCTCCCCGTACAGGCGCACCTCGCCTCCCCACCGCCTGCCCAGCTCGACCAAACGGGGGTCGCCCGCCCAGAGGACCGCCCGCCCCCCGGGCCTCAGGCCGGAGAGGAAGGCGGCGTAGGCCTCCACGACGCGCTCGAACCGGCCTCCGTAGTGCTCCAGGTGTTCGGCCTCGACGTTGGTGACCACGGCCACGTCGGGGTGGTAGCGCAGGAACGAGCCGTCGCTCTCGTCCGCCTCCACCACCGCCACGTCCCCCGCCCCCGGTCGAAAGCCGCCTCCCCACGCCTCCACCTCCGCCCCGACGACGGCCAGGGGGTCGCGCCCCGCCGCCTCCAGGAGGTGAGCGGTGAGGGCGGTGGTGGTGGTCTTGCCGTGCGTGCCCGTGACCGCCACCGCGAAGCGGCCCTCAAGGGCGCGGGCGAGCAGCTCCGAGCGGTGGAGAACGCGTGCGGCGGACGCCCGCGCCGCTTGGAGTTCCGGAAGGTCGTCGGGCACGTCGGTGGAGAAGACCACCTCGTCCACGCCCGCCAAGTGCGCGGCATCGTGCCCCTCGTGCACGTCGACGCCCAGTGCGGCGAGGCGCCGGGTGCGGGCGTTGGGACGGGCGTCGCAACCGGACACCGTGGCACCCGAGCGCCGAAGCCACTCCGCCAAGGCGCTCATGCCG
Source organism: Bacillota bacterium (assembly GCA_023512375.1). Lineage (GTDB taxonomy): Bacteria > Bacillota > Sulfobacillia > JAJZYS01 > JAILZS01 > JAILZS01. The sequence goes on from JAILZS010000025.1 coordinate 21,157, forward strand.
TAGCCGCCGATGCCGATGAAATGCACGTGCACGGCCATCCCCCCACCTCGTCCTTCCGCGCCGGCCCTTCCCTCTCATTCTCCCCGGACGGGCGCTCCGACGTGCGGATGTCGGCGCGCCGCACGCCGGCCCCGGCCGGGCCTGCCGCCCTTACGCCCCGTGCGGTCCGCTCCGGCGCCTGCTACCTGCCCTCCCTCCTTGCGCCACCGGCGCCTCCTTCCAGCCGAAGGCCTCGATCGACGGCAGCGGTTCCAGCGACCCGTCCGCCCGCTCCCCGGCCGCGAAGGCGGCCAGGCCCGCCTGCGCCACCATGGCCCCGTTGTCCGTGCACAGCGCGGGCGGGGGCACGTGCAGGGTGAAACCGTCGCGGCGCGCCGCCTCGGCCAGCGCCGTCCGCAGGGCACCGTTGGCGGCCACGCCGCCCGCCACCAGCACCGTTCGCACGCCGCTTCGTTCCACCGCAGCCCGCACGCGGGACACGAGCTCGGCCACCACCCGGGCCTGGAAGACCGCCGCCAGGTCGGCGGGCGCGGGCGGGCGGGCGGAGTGCACAAGGTCGTACGCGGCCGTCTTGAGACCGCTGAACGACATGTCGAGGCTGTCCCGCAGCCGGGCCACGACCGGCAGACGCACCGCCTCGGGGTCGCCCTCGCGCGCCAGGTGCTCGATCGCAGGCCCGCCGGGGTAGCCCAGTCCGAGCATGCGGGCGACCTTGTCGAACGCCTCGCCCGCCGCGTCGTCCCGCGTCCGTCCCAAGATCCGCGTCTGGGCCGGAGCGGGCCCGTCCAGGCGCAACAGGTCCGTGTGCCCGCCGCTTACGAGCAAGGCGAGGACCGGGAAGGCGGGGGTCCAGCCGCTCAGGGCGTTGGCCCACACGTGCCCGAGGAGATGGTTGACGCCCACGAGCGGCAGGCGCTGTCGCCAGGCCAAGGCCTTGGCGAACGAGAGGCCGACGAGAAGCGCGCCCACGAGCCCCGGTCCCCGCGTCACCGCCACCAGGTCGAGGTCGGCGGCCCGCATGCCGGCGCCCTCGAGCGCCTCGGACACCACCGGTGCGATCGCCGCCAGGTGTTGGCGGCTGGCCAGCTCCGGCACCACGCCGCCGTAGGCTCGGTGTACGTCGGCCTGGGAGACGATGCCCAGGCCGAGGATTCGCCCGTCCTCCACCACGGCCGCGGACGTCTCATCGCACGAGGTCTCGATCCCCAGGACGCGCACCGTTCGCCCCCCTCCCCCGCATCCTACGGTCCCGGGCAGGGGCGCTCAACCTCGCGCCGGCGGCTCAAGTGGCATGCGCGCTGCCCGGCTCGACGCGAAAGCCCACGTCGCACACCGTCGTCAGCGCGGTAGGAGTTCGTGCGAACGTTCGAGAATTCCCGCATTCCCCATCTGGGCTCTCAGGAGGTTGGGACGTGAACCTGGGCGAGAAGATCCGCCATCTCCGCAAGGAGCGTGGGCTGAGCCAGGAGGAGGTGGGACGCGGCGTCCTGACCCGGTCCATGATCAGCGCCATCGAGCGCGGCAAGGCGCGGCCCTCGCTGAAGACCTTGGAGGTCATCGCGCAGGGGCTGGGCAAGTCGGTCGACTACTTCCTCGAGGACGAGGTGACCGACCAGACCTACAAGCGCGTCCGCGCCCACCTCACCCTGGCCGACGCCCTCATGTGGGCGGGCGAGCCGGAGAGGGCGAAGGAACTCCTCACGAGCGTGCTGCCGGCGGCGGAGCACCTCAGCTACCGGGCCATGGAGGTGCGCATCGCCCTAGGACGGGCGGAGCTGGCTACAGGCCAGGCGGCGGCGGCGCGGCGGGAGTTCGAGTCGTGCCTGGCACCCGACGACGGGGTCATGGAGGAAGAGCTGGCCGAGGCGCGTTATCACCTGGGGGAGACCTACCTCGCCACGGGCCAACCCGTCGACGCCCTCGCGCAGCTGGAGGCCGCCCTCCCCGGCCTGCGCGAGGTGAGCATGCAGATGGCGTGCCTTATGGCCCTGGCCCGCTGCCACACGGCCCTCAACGATCCGGCGGCCGCCGTCTCGCGCCTGGAGGCGGCCTACGACCTGGCCAGCGGGGTGAGCGTGCGCGCCCAGGCCGCCGCCCGCCTGCGGGAGGCGGAACGGGCCCTGAGCAAGGGCGCCTACGAGGGGGCGACGCGGGAGGCGGATCTCGCCGTGCGCCTGTACCGCACGGCCAGCTTCGGCGCGGACGCCGAACGCGTGCCCGTCGCCCTGGGACGGGCCCTGGCGTACGCCGGGGCCGAGCGGCGCGCCCTGCGTATCCTGCGCCTGTCGTACCGGGAGGCGATGGCGCGCGACGACCTGCCGCGGGCGGCCGAGGTGCTCACCGAGATGGCCACCATCCACCGCTCCGTCGGTCAACTCGGGGTGGCGCGGGCCCAGGCGAGGCGCGCCCTCGCCCTCGCGGGCGACCACAACCGCCAGGCCACGGCGTTCGCCCTCTACCTCCTCGGCGCCATCGCCCGCGAGGAGAGGGACATGGCCGAGGCGGAGCGACGCCTGTCGGCCGCCGCCGAGGTCCTCGAACGGGCGGACGCCCCCGCCGCCCTGCAGGTGGACGTCTTCGGCCTGCTGGCCGAGGTGCTGCGGGCGGTCGGGCGCGACCGGGAGGCGTACGACTACCTGGCCCGGGCCCACGCCATCATGGCCCAGCTGCAGAAGGCGCGCCCCGCCGCGGGCCGCGCCGACATCCTGTAGCGGCGCCGGCTCACCTGGGCGCGGACTCCTCGCCCGTCGGGACGGGCGGCGACGCCGTGCCGTCCGGTCCCAACACGTCGGGCCCATGGCGCAACATGGGGTCGCCCTTGACACCCTCGCGCACCATGACGAACGCGTCCTCGCCGTCGTCCGTGTAGTAGCCGCGCCGGACCCCCCGCTCGAGAAAGCCGTACTTGCGATAGAGGTTCTGGGCCACGACGTTGGACCGGCGCACCTCCAGCGTCACCTTGAGGCAGTCGCGGCGCTCCGCCTCGAGCAGGAGGGAGCGCAGGAGGAGGTCTCCCACCTTGCGCCCGCGCTCCTCCGGCCGCACCGCCACGTTCGTGATATGCGCCTCCCCCAGGACCGCCCACATGCCGCCGTAGGCGATGGTGTGCCGGCCGCGCTTGACCACGATGTACACCGCGTAGTTGTTCTGCGTGAGTTCGCTGACGAAGGCGCGCCGCGACCACGGCGTGGCGAAGGCGCTGTGCTCGACCTCCAGCACCTCGTCCAGGTCGGCCAGGGTCATGGGCAGGACGCGTACCCTGCCGTCATCCGGCGGCGGCTCCGGTGCCGGGCGCAGCCGCGGCCGGCCGAAGATAGATGGGAGCAACAGCCAGCGCTTGCCCATGACCCCGCGCCTCCTCTTCCAAGGATACGATGGCCAGTTCGGCCACGCTTCGTGCCGAGGCGTGGGTGCGAACGCGCACCCGCGCTCCGCACGCGCGCGCCGGCGCCGCCGCCTGCGCCCCCACCGCTACGACGGTGGGCGGCGCCCCCGCGGCACGGAGCCACGGCTCCAGCTCCTCCGCCGACAGGCGCGCGGGCTCTCCCCGTGCCCGGGGCGCCGGCTCGCCCCGCCGCCACTCGAACGCCTGGACGTAGAGGCCGCCCCGCCCCGCCTCGGCCACGACCGCGACGCGCCCGCGCACGCCGCCGCCGTGCGCGGCGGCCGCCAGCGTAGGCACCGCCACGGGCCGCGGCCCGTCCCCGGCGCACAGGCCGAGGGCGGTGGCGATGCCCACGCGCAAACCCGTGTAGGATCCCGGCCCCACACCGACGGCCACCCACCCCAGGTCGTCCGGGTCGGCGCCCGCAGCGCGGAAGAGGTCGGCGACGGCGGGCAGGAGACGTTGGGCGTGACCGCGGGGGGCGCGGCGGTCGGCCCGCGCCAACAGTTCGGCTCGCCCCGACGCCTTGCGGCGCACGAGGGCGGCGGAGACGTAGGCGCCGCTGGTCTCGATCGCCAACACGAGATCCTTCACCTCGCCCGGCTCCGGCCAAGGGCGCGGGCCAGCCAGGCGCGGGCGCGGGGTCCCCGCGGCCGAACGCCCGCCACCCGGCGGCGGCGGGTGGCGCCGCGCGCCAGGTGCACCTCCAGACGGTCCTCGGGCAGGCGCCCGGGAACACGCTCGCCGTGCTCCAGGATGGCGATGGCCGCCTGCCCCACCCATTCCTCGGCGCCGATCTCCTCCCACTCGGAGGCGTCGACGCGGTCGAGGTCGGCGTGGTAGACGCGCCCCCCGTACACGTGGACGAGGTCGAACGAGGGGGAGCGGTAGGCGCCCGGCCCCACGAGGGCACGCAGCACCCCCTGGGCCAGGGTGGTCTTGCCGCTTCCCAGGGCACCGCGCAGGTCGAGGACGTCGCCGGGGAGCGCGCTCTCCCCCAGGCGGCGGCCGAACGCCCGGGTGGCGCGGGCGTGGCGCAGCCGTAACGCGAGCAGGCCGCTCCCCCCTCCCCGCCGGTACCGCCACAGGATTTGCCTCCCCGCAGGCGGAATCCTGCCCGCAGCGAACGCAGGCGATGCCGGAGGGATGGTATGGCGATCAGGCCGACGGGCCGTGTGCGGGCCGTCCTGTGCGGACCGTTTGAGGAACGGTGGGTCGCCTCCTTGGAGGCGCGCTTCCCCGACGTCGACTTCGTCCTCCACCGCCGTCTCGCCGACGCGGTGGCGGCCGGTGCGGGACGGGGTGCGCACATCCTGCTCTCGGCCGGAGGGCAGGCCGCCGACGCCTTCCTCGCCCAGGCCGACGACCTGCGCTGGATCCAGACCACGAGCGCGGGCGTGGACGGGATCGTCACCCCCGCCCTCACGGCGCGCGAGGGGCTCGTGCTCACCGCCGCGAAGGGCATCCACGGCGACCAGATGTCCGAACACACCCTCGCCCTCTTGCTCGCCCTCACCCGCTCGCTGCCCACCTTCCTGCGCCAGCAGGCGCGGCGGGAATGGAAGCGGCACACGCTGCCGGAGCTCAGGGGCCGCAGCCTCCTCGTGGTCGGCTACGGCGCCGTCGGACGCAGCATCGCCCGCCTCTGCCGCGCCGTGGGCCTGCACGTGACGGCCGTGCGCCGTCAGGGCAGGGATGAGAGGGGCGGCGACGCGGTCGAGGGCGTGCGCGTCGTGACCCTGCCCGCCCTGGACGAGGCGTTGGCAGAGGCCGACTACGTGGTCCTCACCCTCCCCCTCACCGCCCAGACTTACGGTATGTTCGGGGCCGAACGCTTGGCGCGCATGCGCGTCGGATCCTACCTGGTGAACGTGGGGCGCGGCGCCGTGGTGGACGAGGTGGCGCTGGCGCGGGCGCTCGTGGAGGGTCCGCTGGCAGGGGCGGCGCTGGACGTGTTCGCGGAGGAGCCTCTGCCGGCGGACAGCCCCCTGTGGGACCTGCCGAACGTCATCATCACCCCCCACGTAGCGGCGGCCTCCCCGCGCTACTTCGAGCAGGTACTCCACCTGTTCGCCGACAACCTGGAGCGCTTCCTGGCCGGCAAACCGCTGCGCCACCGGGTGGACGTGGGCGCGGGTTACTGACCGGGCGGCGGCTCACGCGGGGAGAGCGATCCAGCGCGATCGCGGGCCGGCTCTTTCGCCGTCGTCTTGCGGCGAAGGCGGGAGGAGCGGGGCGAACGACGCCGAACACGGCGCCAGGTCGCTCCCTGTCGCCGCCCCATCTCTCCTCCGCTACCGCCCGTGCTACTCGGGGCGACCCGTGGGTGGCGCACGGGGAGGGTGGGTGCGCCGTGCTGGGTACAGGTCGCCGCACCGCGCCGGGTCCGCGGCCATGGTGGTGGGCCGCCGCCGTCCGCCTCTGGGATTGGGCGCTCCGGTTGGCAGGACGCCCCAGGCGCGCGCGCCGGCGACGGATGGCCATGTCGGTCGACGCGGCCGGGTACGCGCCGCCGGCGCCCGCGCCCGAGGCGGCCGCGCGCGCCCGGCAGGGAGGAGAGCCAGTCGCGGCCGTCAAGAACCCCTCGCCCGCTTCCCCGTCGCCTTCCCTACCCGAAGGGCCGGGGCGGGAGGGACGCATCGCTTCCGCCACCTCGCGACCGGCAGCGGTAGAAGCGGCCGCGCGGGACGCCCCCCTTCCCGGACCGGTGCCACCCGACGCGGGGCCGCCTACGGCGACCGGGGCGCAGGCGCCTGAGCGTGCGCTGAGCGGCGCCTCCCCTTCTGGCAGGGAGAAGGTGTCGCAGCCCCTTCATCGCCCAAGCGCCGTCGCCGCCGGCGCACGGGGGCGCCTCGCGACGGGAGGTCGCGGGCGCCGCGTCGTGCCGCTCCCCCTGCGTGGGGGACGCCCGCACGGCCCCTCCCACGGGCGGTCGCCACGGGTGCGGCCCCCGCGCGTCCGCTATCGGGCCCAGCGCCAGGGGTCGGACATGTGGGTGCTGTACGCGGTCGTGTACGAGGCGGCCCACCGACGGAAGGTCCACAAGGTTACGGACGTCCTCTGCATCCCCTCCGCACTCGCCGATCACGACCCTCCCCTGTCTGGAGCACGGCCCTTGGCCCGGAAGGCGGGCGACGTGCTCGTCTTCCGCCTCGAGGGGGAGCACCGCGCCAGCCGCGTGCTCTCCCCCTCGCACTTCGTTCCCCATCTCCTGGTGCTGCACGCGGGAGGCGTGGTGGAAGGCGACGACGTGCAGGGGCCCTACCGCACCTCCGACCCGAACTGGGTGGCCTTCGTCGCCTTCCGCCCGGAACGGGCGGTCGTGCGCGGCGCCGACCGGATGCCCGCAGCCCTCCACGCCCAACCCGTGGACGTCCCGACCCCGCCCGTCGCCGTAGGCGCCCTACCCGTCTTCGGCGACGCTGCGCCCGACATCCGGGTGACCGCTCCCGAACACGTCGCCGCTCTCGTCCTGGGCCGAGAGCGCCCGCAGGGCGAGCGACGGCGGCGGCCGAGGGAGTCCTTCACCCCTCCGTGGGCCGACGTCGCCGGCCGTATCTGGTCCGCGGTGCGCGCCATGGGAAGCGGGACGTACTTCTTGCGCGCCTACGACGCCGACGACGAACTTCTCTGGAGCTTGGGCTTCGATTATGCGGCCGGCCTGGAGCAGCTTGCGCTCGAGCCTGACCATCCCATTCCGCCGGAACGGGAGGACGGGGAGGAGCCACAGCCCGTCGTGGTCGTCCTACGCCATCGCGGCTGCCGGCTGGCGGCGCGCAACGCCGGGTCCGTCACGCCACCCCCTCCGGCGGCTTCCGATGGCTGCCAACGCTTCGCGTACGCCCTTCCGCTGGACCGCGACCGCCTCGCGTTGGAGCTGGTGACGTCGGACGGGCGGCGGCTGGACATCTCCTTGCCGGTCCGCCGCCTGCGCTGGCGCCTGATGCGCGAGGGCGCCGCACCGCTCGGCTCGGCGTCGTGGGGCGCGCACACCCTGCGGTTGCCGGTCGACGCCCTCCGGGCCGACTCGCCGTGGCGACTGGAGATCGACCTCCCCTGGTCGCGCGAAGCGCCGCCCCTCACGGATGAGGCCGGTCGGCGGCTTGCCCTTCGCCCCCGGCGCACCGACCGCGGCACCTGGTCCTACCCCCTCAACGCCCTGTACGGCGTGGGGCCGGAGGGCGGCCTCGTCGCCCACATCTCCTACCCCGATGGAAGCCGTCGGAACCTGCACCTTTGTCGCATCGACCGCCCAACGTACCCTTGCCCCCTCTGCCCGGTGGAGGTGCCGGACCATGAGGCGCTCACGCCCCACATCATCGATCGTCACCACGACGCCTTCTTCCAAGGGGCGCCATGGCGTGCATACGTCGCCGATGACGAGACCCTACCCGAGTTGGTCTACCAATGCGAATGCGGACACGTGATTCGCGCCGACACCAGCGACAACGCGACAAGCGCAATGAATTCGCACCAAACAATGGAGGGCACAAAGGGGTTCAAGATCCTTGCAGATCCGGAAGAAGTTCTCCTAGCGCTCCAGCTTCAACACATATCCAGACTGTTCGTGTGTGAGATTTGCCATGACATTACCAAGAAGGGCGACGAGATCAAGCATCTTCTGACCGCGCACGGCGATCGAATTGTCCAGGAAGCTCGCCGTCTCGGCGGCCTACCGTCTGGGAGTCGATGACATATGCTGGATGTTCTCGATGACGTGCTCGAGCGCTATCGCCGATACCTGACCGGACTCTTCTACGTGCGCGACCCCGACCTCCGCCGATCGTTCGAGGAGGCGATCCGAAGCGCCCCTCTGGCGAAGGGCCCATATCTCGAGACGACGCGCAACTTCGCACAGGCAAAGTCGCTGCGCGCCCTGCTCACCACCCTGGCGCCGGGTGCCGCAAGCGACGACGCGTTCATGTCCGCCCTGGACGGCGACCGACCGCTCTACGTCCATCAAGTCGAGGCCTTCCAACGTATCTTCCGCGGTGTGAACACCGTCGTCGCCACCGGGACCGGTAGCGGCAAGACCGAGGCGTTCCTCTACCCCATCCTCGTCGACCTGTGGCGGGAGCGGGGCGCTGGCGCCGTCGCACCCGGTGTACGCGCCCTGGTCCTGTACCCGATGAACGCCCTGGCGCACGACCAACGGCGCCGCCTTCTTGAGATCGCGCGCCGCTTGGAGGCGGTGCCAGGGGGCTTTCGGTTCACCTTCGGGCAGTACATCGGGGCGACGCCGGAGTCATGCGACGAGCTTGGGCAGACGTGCCCGCCCCCGGGGAGGGGAGGCGAGCTCCTCTGCCGTCGGCATATGCGCGAGCATCCGCCTAACATCCTGATCACGAACTATTCCATGCTCGAGTACCTCCTTCTACGTCCCCGGGACCTGCCGCTGTTCGACCACGCGCAAGCATGGCGGTACCTCGTCATCGACGAGGCGCATCAATACCGGGGCACGCAAGGCCTCGAGATCGGCATGCTCATCCGCCGCCTCGTGCGGCGGCTGGAGCGCAACGGCCTCCTCCAGCCCCCATGCTGCGTCGCCACCAGCGCAACCCTGGGCGACAGGCAGGGCGGTGGCGGCGACGTGGCCCGGTTCGCCCAACGCCTCTTCGGCCAACCCTTCCTCCCCGCCGACGTGGTACGGGGCCAGACCTCCCCGGCGGCGGACTTCGGCGCCGACCAGGGTCCGCCCGAACGCTACGCCGAGCTCACACCGCCGGTGGGCGCGGACGAAGCCACCCGCAAGGCCGCAGGCGCAGCGCTTGCGGCAGATGCGCGCGTCGGCCGGTTCGCGGCCCAACTGCGCGCCGGCCCGAGGGACGTAGGCGAACTGGCGGCCGAGGTGTTCCCCGACCTTCTGGCGCCTGAGGCCCGCCGCCGACTCGGGCAGCTGGCCACCGCGGCCTCCCGGGCGCTACAGCCGGACGGGAGCCCCTTTCTGCCGCTGCGCTACCATCTCTTCTTACGCGTCCTCGGCAACGTCCACATCTACCTCGACCCCCGCCCACACCTGGAGGTGGACCTGCGCGAGGCCGACCGCATGCAAGGCGCGCAAGACCGGAGCGCGCCGAGCGGGGACGACGATACGCCCGTCGCCTTCGAGGTTGCCCTGTGCCGGCGGTGCGGCCAGCACTACCTGGTGGGCCGTCCGCTCGAGGGCCGCTTGGCGCCGCCCGTGTTCGACCGGGCGAGCGAGGAGTACGGGGCTGAGTACTTCCTTCCGGTCGGGGATGCCGTCGACCGGCACCTGTCCGTCCCTGCCGCCGTGGCGACAGGGAAGGAGGGCGAGGAAGAGGCCCTGCCCTTGCTGGCGGCCGCCGACCGGTGGCTGTTGTGCCCGACGTGCGGGGCCGTCGCTCCCGCGGACGGTGCGACCGATGCCGCACCTCCTTGCGGCCACCGCCGCATCCAAGCCCTTCTGCGCGTACCGAAGGCCGAAGACGATTCCCGTGCCCGAGGCTGCCTCAGCTGCGGCGACCGCCGGACCGACGTCCTCAGGCCGCCCGCGCACGGGGAGGACGGGCCGCAAAGCGTCATCGCCACGGCGCTGCTCGACGGTGCGCCCGCAGGCAGCCGCAAGCTCCTGGCGTTCGCCGACGGGCGGCAGCGCGCCGCGTTCTTCGCCTGGTTGGGTAATACGGCCCGTGTTGAACGCCAAGAACGGTGTGAGTTGAACGGCATGGACGGTTGAAGTTGAACGCCAAGGTCGGATCCGATTGAACACCGGAACCGGTCGAGGTTGAACGCCTCGATCG
>JAILZS010000093.1 GCA_023512375.1 Bacillota bacterium
AGCAGGACGACGAGTGGCTCACCTCTCGCCGCTACTTCAGCGAGGAGTCCATGGCCCTTGTGATCGAGGCAGGCCGGGTTTCCATGCCCGCCCTGGAGGAGGTGGCGCCGCTCGCGCAATCCGCCTGAGCCGCGGCGTCAGGTTCCCCGATGGCTACCAAAAGTCCACCACTTGGCGCGACGCGGCCTTGGGGAAGGGAGAGGTGGTGAGCGCGAAGGACTACCGGGCGGTGATGGCGGACGTGCGGAACTTGAAGGTGGTGGAGGTTTAGACCCGGCGTGGGCGGTACCTGATGCGCACCACGCTCAAGGGCAGGGCGTTCGAGGCGTTCCAGCCCGTGGGGATGCGGGTACCACCGACGGTGCTGGAGGGCAACGCGGCGGCGGGCAGCAGGGCGCCGATGAACGTCGTTAGGGGGAGGGCGTAGTGCCAAGCGGCCTGGCCGTGGGCCTTCGTGCCCGGCCAGGCCACTTTCTAAGGAGGGGGTGTGAACCGTACGCCTGAGGTCAGCCGTTCGGCGGTGGGCGCGCAGCCGCCGCGACACGCCTGCGGTCCACGGGGGGCCGGGGCGGCGCCTTCCCCGGCACTGGCGCGTCGCGCGCGGCTTAGCGCCTCGGGCCTGCCCGGTCAGGGAGCCGGCTGGCCGTCGAGCTCGATGTGCTGGGCCACGGCGGCCAGGTACGGCCACACGGTGCGGGGCGTGAGGAACCCTTCCGGCGCCGCCGCCCCCACCAGCACCTCCCAATTGTCCACCTGGTACAGGAACCAGTCGACGCGGGCGTACACCGTGTGCCGGTGCCGGCCCTTGCCCACCGTCTGGGCCACGCGGGCGGTGACGGCCACCACGGGGCCGTTACCGTGCGCACCGTTCAGGTCGCCCAGGGCGAGCGGCACCGCCCCCTTCTGCAGGCGCCCCAGCTGTGCCGCCTCGGTCTTCGTCGCCCGGTTGGCGCCCGCGGCGGTGGAGAACTCCACCAGGCCCAGGGCCACCACCTGGGGCGCCCCCGCGGCGGCCGCGGCGGGGGCGCTGGCGTCGTACTCCAGGCTGTATCCCCCCAGGCGCCCCAGCTCGGCCAGGGCGTAGGCGACGGCGGGGGAGGCGCTGGCGATGGCGGCGTTCGTGGCCTCCTGCCCGGTCACCACCCGGTAGGGGATACCCCATACGGTCGCCGGCGACAGCACCAGGTCTCGGGGTGGGGCGATGACCGCCGGCGTGGCGCCGCCGTCCACGAGGTCGGGACCCTGCAGGTTGAGGCTCTGCCGCCCCGTGCGCACGAGCGCCAATCCCAGCGCCTGCGCGAGCGCATCGGCCGGGAGGGCGTAACCGGACGTCGTCCACACCGCGGTGCCCAGCGGGGCGCCGTCCAGCACCACCTGAAGCGGCCCTTGGGAGGTGGCGGGCAACGGCACCCCGGCGCCCAGTGGGCCGGCGGCGGCGGGCGAGGGTGTCGGCAACGGGGAGGCGAGGATGCGGTGCACCTGCTCCACCCACAGCGTCCAGGCGACGGGTGCCATCGCCCCGCCCACGGCGCTCGCCACCACCCAGTTGTCGACGCGCGCCGCCCACAGCCACACGCGACCCTGATCGGCGCTCCACGCTGTGCCTTGCGCGCCCGGGATGGGGGCGGGCAAGAGGGCGTCGGCGGGGGAGAGCGGCCCCGCTACCCCCGGCCACCCTGCCTTGGCTACGTCCGCCTCCACCTGCGCCAGGGCGGCGGAGGCGGCGGCCGGCGTGCCGTACTCGGCCGCCGTCACCGCCACCTCCGCCGGGGCGTAGGCGACGCTGGAGGGAAGGCGGACATGCCCCGCATGCAGGGCGTAGACGGCGGAGGCGACGGCGATGCGCGCCGACGCGTCGCCCGGCACGGGGGCGGGGGCGGCGGCCGGCGCCGGCCGGGAGAGGGCGTAGCCTGGACCGAGGTCGGCCGGCGCCAGGAGGATGTCCTGCGGCGCCGCCAGGTGGGCCTGGGGCGGGCCGGCGCGGGAGGCGAGGGCGATCGTTCCCCCGCCCACGGAGGTGACCACCGCCCCCAGCACCCGGGCGAGTGCGCCCACTGGCAACAGCACCTGCCCGCCCGCCACCGGCGCCGGCGCGCCCAGGTCGCGGCCGTTCACCCGCACGTGCCACGCCGCCGCGGGCGCGGGCACGGCGACGGCGGCGGCATGCACGCCCGCCGTGCCCGACAGGCACCACGCGGCCGCCACCGCCGCCGCCCACATCCGCCGCCCGCCCGCCATGCCCGTCACCTCGCGCTTCTCGCCGGCGGCCGGGCCCGTACGCCTAGCGCGCGCTGGCGGCCCCCGCCGCGGTCTCCACCAGGCCCGCCGCCTCCAGGTAGTCCTCCGCCTCCATGGCGGCGGCGCACCCCGTACCGGCCGCGGTCGCCGCCTGCTGGTAGCGGCGGTCGGCCACGTCGCCGGCCACGAAGACGCCGGGGATGTCGGTGAGGACGCCGCGCGGCGTGAGATAGCCGTCCGCGTCCGCCGGCAGCTGGCCGCGCAGCATGTCCGTGTTGGGGATGTGGCCGATGGCCAAGAACACCCCGTCCACCTCCAGCTCCTCGCGGGTCCCGTCCGGGCCCTTGAGCGCGAGGCCGCGCAGGCGGCCGTCGGGCGTGCGCAGGTAGGACTCGACCACCCGATTCCAGTGGAAGGCGATGGACTCCTTCTGGAACGCCCGGTCCTGCATGATCTTCGACGCCCGCAGGCGGTCGCGCCGGTGCACGACGTGCACCTGGCGGGCGAAGCGCGTGAGGTAGATGGCGTCCTCCATGGCGCTGTCGCCGCCGCCCACCACCGCCACCGTGCGCCCCTTGAAGAAGGCGCCGTCGCACGTGGCGCACGTGCTCAGGCCCCGGCCCAGGATCTCGTCCTCGCCCTCCAGGCCCAGAAGGCGCGCGCGCGCGCCGGTGGCGATGATGAGGCTGTGGGCCCGAAGCTCCTCCGATCCGTCGAGCTCCACCAGGAAGGGGCGCACGCCCAGGTCGACGCGGGTCACCTCGCCTCCCCGGTAGCGGGCCCCGAACCGCTCCGCCTGGCGGCGGATGGCTTGGATGAGGTCGAGCCCGCCGATGCCGTCGGGAAAGCCCGGGAAGTTTTCCACCGTGCTGGTGAGCGAGAGCTGCCCGCCCGGCTCGCCGCCCTCGATGACGAGGGGCCGCAGATTGCCGCGGGCCGTGTACACCGCGGCCGTCAGGCCCGCCACCCCCGATCCCAGGATGATCACCTGCTCCACGTCGGTCGTGTCCAAGTCGGCCAACGAATCCACCTCCCGTTGGCGCCAAGCGTCTGGCGCCATCCTAGCAGTACCCCCCGCCCCGGTCCACCGCCCCGGCGGGGAGGCCGAATCCCGCCCGTTGCCCTGCGGACGGGCGGCGGCGGCATACCCATCGTCATGCCGCCGCACCCGCCGTCTTGCCGGGCATGGGCCGGGGGAGCTGGGGGCACACCATGGAGCGGATGCGCCGAACGGGGGGGAGGCCATGGCGGGGGGCGGGAGCGCGCCGCGGCGCTGGGCGGACCTCCTGAGGGCGGTGGAGGCCGGGGGGATCGGGCCGGTGGTGCACGACCACCGTCGAGCGGGCCCGGGACGCGTCTTCGTGGCCATCCGCGGCCATCGGGTGGACGCCCGCACCTTCGCCGTCCAGGCGGCGCGCGCCGGCTGCGCGGCCGTGGTGGCGCGGGGGGCGCCGCCGCCCGACTGGCCGGCGGACGGCCGCTGCACCTGGGTGCGGGTGGCCGACGACCGCCGGGCCTTAAGCCGCCTGGCGGCGGCACAGTGGCGCCATCCCAGCCGGGACCTGGGCGTCACGGCGGTGACGGGTACGAATGGCAAGACCACCGTCACCTACCTTCTCGAGGCCATCTGGCGCGCTGCAGGTGTCTCCTGCGGGCGCATCGGCACGGTGGAGATCCGCTTCGGCGACAAAAGCTACCCACCCGTCCTCACCACCCCCGACCCCGTCGACCTGCACCGCTGGCTGGCCCGCATGCGCCGGGCGGGCGTGCGCGAGGTGGCCATGGAGGCCTCCTCCCACGCCCTGGCCCAGCGCCGCATCGACGACGTGGCGGTGGACGTGGCCGTGCTCACCAACGTGCGGCGCGACCATCTCGACTACCACCCCAGCTGGCGCGCCTACCGCGAGGCCAAGGGGCGGCTGTTCACCCGCATTCTGGCCGCGGGGGAAGGGGGGGCGGCCGTGCTGCCGGTGGGCGAGGCGGCGGCGGTGCGCTTCGCCGCCCGTCGGCGCGGCCGCGTCCTGTGGTACGGCCTTCGTCCTGAGGAGGGTTGGGGGCCGGGCCGCCGCTCCCCGGACGCCCAGGCGGAGGACCTCGTGCCGCGCCGGTGGGGGATGCGCATGCGGCTCTGCCTGCCGGACGGAAGCCGCACGGTCGACCTCCCCCTGCCCGGACGGTTCAACGTCCTCAACGCCGTGGCCGCCGCCCTGGCCGCGCACGCCCGGGGGGCGGGCGTGGAGGAGGCGGCGCGCGGCCTGGAGACGGCGGGCGGCGTGCCGGGGCGGGTGGAGGTGGTGCACGAGGGCGAGTTCGCCGTCCTCCTCGACTTCGCCCACAACCCCGA
>JAILZS010000094.1 GCA_023512375.1 Bacillota bacterium
CAGGGCGCCCTGGCGGCGGGGGCGCGCGGCTACCTCCTCAAGCGGGTGTCGCCCGAGGACCTCCTGGGCGCGATCCGGCAGGTGGCCGCGGGCCGGACCGTTCTGGATCCGGAGGTCCATCCGTTCGCGCGCGGCAAAGGGTCCGCACCCGCCCTCACCGGGCGGGAGCGCGACGTCCTCGAGCAAATCCTGGCCGGCCGGGCCAACAAGGAGATCGCGGCCGCCCTGGGCATCTCGGAGCGCACCGTCAAGGGGCATGTGAGCGCCCTTCTCGCCAAGCTGGGCTGCCAGGACCGCACGCAGATCGTGATCGCCGCCTACCGGCTCGGCCTCGGGCGCGAACGGGGGTGATCGCGCCAGGTGCGGCGAGGCGGTGCCGATGCGGGTGGGGACGCGGAGGCGCTCTCCGCCCGTGGCGCCGTCCGTTGCGGCGCCATGATGCGCAGCGGGTGTGGATGACGGCCGTCCCGACCGGGTGGTCCCCGACCACCTCAGCGGTCCCCTCACCTGCGGTGGGCCGTACCGACATACTGCCGCGTGGCGATGACCCCGAGGGCTGCGTCCGCCGGGGTGCTGCCCGCCCTGGCAGCCATCCGCGCAGCGGGAGACAGCACGGCTCCTGGGGCGCCTGTGGGGGTTGTGCCCCCAACCCCTGGCGTCGGCCCGGTGTACATGCGCGTCAGGAGCGGCACGCCCGGGGCGCGCCCAGCGGTCGTGGGCGACGGAAAGCGGCGCAGGGGGGAGGGCGCGGCCTGCGACACCCGGCTCGGGCCGGCGTCTGGGCTCGGGGGCGGCGCAGGGGTGGGGGCCAGGCCCGGCCGGGCGAGAAATGGCCCAAGGGAGGGGCCGGAGTACCAACGGCGGGCGAGCGGATCGGCCGCTGCCCCCGCCTTGGCGGGCAGGACGACGGGAACGGGGACGCGTGGAACCGAGCGCCAATCCCCGGACCCATTCGCCGAGGGCGCCGCTTCTGCGCCCGCGCCGTCCGCGTTGGGTGCGCCGGGGGCCTGAGCGGGGGGCCGCAGCGATTGGGCCGCATGGACCTCCGCGCTCACCGGCGCCGCTGGCTCCTCGTGCGAGCTGCCGGGCAGGGCGGTGGGCTCAGCGGCTACCGCCGCCTCACTCTCTCCGTCCGCCGGTGGGGGAGGGTCGCTCACGGCCGGCGGGTTGCCGGCGCCGCCGGAGTCGCCGGCACCCGAGGGCTCACCGGGGGGCGGGGGTGGTTCGTCTCCTGCCCACAGGCCGGACGCCCCCCGGGCGAAGTGACAGGCCAGCCCCTCCCACAGGGCCCGGGCCAGGGACTCGGCGTGCGCCGACCGGCGGGCCGGGTCGGCGTCGGGCAGCGCGCGGACGACCAGTCCCAGGGCGGCACCGACCAGGTCGCCTGCCGTGCCCCAATCCCGGCGAATACGGGGGCGGCTTGCTCCCAGGGCCCGGGCGAGGTCGTGCGCCAGCCGGGCCGCTTCCCCGCTGCCCCACAGCGGCAGGACGAACTCGTACCCTCCTTGACCGTCCGCCGCAGGGGCGGCGAGGGAGAGGCGAAGTACCGCTTGCGGCCGTCCCGCGGACACCGCGCCGCTGTCACCGGGTGTGGTCACGGTCGCCCCCGACGTGCGGCAAAGGTCAGCGAGACGACGGACGACGTCGACCGTCCACGTTCCACGTCCGTCCGTGGCGTCGCCGCCCGACGCCGCGAGGACCAGTCGGCGACCCCGGAGGACCTGCGGCGGGCACTCGCCCGCCCTGGCACCAGCCGCCCATGGCGCGTCGACTATCGGATCCTGCGCGTCCACCATACGCATGACGGCATCCTCCTCATCCAGGGTGGAGCCCGTCGCCCGGACGCGGGCGCCCCGATCGGGGGCGGGATCGGGCGGGGGCCGGGGTCCCTATGGCCCCGGCCCCCGGTTCCCCCTGCCCCGGATCGGGGACATGCACACCGCGCCGCGACAGGGCTAGGCAGCGGTGGGCGGGCAGGGAAGCGGCTGTGGGTCGCAGACCGTGGGCGTGCACGGCGTGTACGTGAGCTGCACCTTGACGGTGGTCGTGGTGTCGAACTCCATGCACAGCTGGGTCTCGTGCACTAGGTAGCAGGTGGTGTCACTCGTGGCGAGGTAGTAGTTGCACGAGTAGCTCAGCAGATCGCACTGGTAGTTGAGGGAGGGCATCGATGGGCTCGGAGCGGTGAGCTGCACGGTGTGCAGAAGACTGCGTGGTATGGTGACAGTGCACGTAGACGTGGTGTTGGTGATTTGCACAGTCTCATCCCAGGTGATGTTGAACGTGACAAAATCGAAGCCGGCTCCGTCCGGCGTGATGCTGAACACGCTACAGGTCAAGTTCGACACGACGCAGCTGGACACAGTCCAAGTACAGTCGGGAACCGCCGGAGGTGTGCACGAAAAGGAAAAGCTGCTGAGGGGTTCAGCGGACGAGCTTTGCAGGTAGGCGACGCAGTTGTCCACCGTCTGCTGCAGTTTGAAGCACGCCGTCGCCATGGATGCACCATCCTTTCCGTGGCCAATGGGGCGTCGCCGCCCCTCACCCGTCCCCGGGGACGCTTCTTGGTGGCTGGCCGTCCGCAGTGTATGTCCCCGCCTGCACTTGGTGCGTCCATGCCGACTCGTCCCGGAACAACCGCCGGGGGCCTGGGGCGGCCGATCGCCGGGGCCGCGGAAGGCGCGATCCGACGTTCCCCGCCGCCGGCCTTTGGCCGTCGTGCGGCTTGGGCGACGCCGGCGAGACCGGTGCCTGCTCCCGCCGCCCGGCCGCCTTGGGCTCACGGCCGGGGGAACGGTGCCGATGCCGGCCGGGCCTGGGGCCGCCCGAGGACGAACCCCTGTCCGAAGCGCACCCCCATCGCCACCAGGGCCGGCAGGTCCTCGGCGTGGCCGATCCCTTCGGCGATCACCGTCACCCCAAGCGGTTCGACCGCGGCCACCATGGCCGAGACCAACTCCCGCTGCCAGCGGTCGCGCATGACGCCCGACACGAGGGAGCGGTCCAGCTTGACCACGTCGGGCCGGATCGCCGCCAGGGTGGCCAGGCCGGCGTAGCCGGCGCTGAAGTCGTCGATGGCGACGCAGAAGCCCTCGTTGCGCCAGAGAGCGACGTGCGTGGCCAGGAGCGGCAGGTCGCGCAGGGGGAAGCGTTCGGACACCTCGATCACCTCCGGGCCGACATCGCCATCGCCGAGGCGCCGCCGCTGCGCGCGCCCCTGTACGACCTGAGCCGGGAGTGGCGGCGCCGCACCGACGCGCCCCTCCTCATCGTGGGGAGGGCGGAGGACGAGGTGGTCGAGGCCGCCTACCGCTACGCCGGAGCCGACGCCTACCTGCGCTGGCCGCTGGCCGCCCTCACCCTCCTGCAGCGCGTGCACGACCTCGTCGCTGGCTGCCGTGCCCGCGCCTTCGGGCCGCCGTCGGAGCCGGTGCTCGACACGCGGCGCCGGCGCCTCTTGTGCGGGGGGCGGGCGATCGAGCTCACGCGCCGGGAGGTGCAGCTGTTCGACGCCCTCGCCCAGCACGCCGGAAGCGTGGTGCCCCGCCGCACGTTGGTGGAACGGGTGTGGGGGGTGGGGGCGCTCGACATCGACCTGCGTATGGTGGACGCCGTCGTGGCCCGCATCCGCCGGCGCATGCGCGAGGTGGGCCATCCCATCTGCATCGAGACCGTGGCCGGCGTCGGCTATCGGCTGCAGCCCCCTTACGCCTGTTGCGCGTGGAAGGGGAACCGGCCTGAGCGTTTGCGCGTCGCCGCCGGCAGGAGGCCTAGGGGTGGGAGGGGAACCGCCGAGGAGTGGAAGAGAGCAGGGACGCGCCGTGCGCGGCGCGCCCGAGGGGAGGGGTCCTGGCATGGCGGAGAGTGCGCCGCCCTCCGGGGTGACGGTGGTGAGCGCCCCGTACCTGCCGGGCATGCGCATCGAGCGCGTGCTGGGGATGACGTGGGGCACGGTGGTGCGGGCGCGCGGCATCGGCTACCAGGTGGTGGCGGGCCTACGCTCCCTCGCCGGGGGAGAGATCGACGAGTACACGGACATGCTCAACACCGCCCGCCGGCACGCGCTCGAGCGCATGCAGGCGCACGCCGCCGCCATGGGGGCCAACGCCGTCATCGGCGCCGCCTTCGACTCCTCCGAACTGGGCCAAAACATGTCCGAGGTCCTCGCCTACGGCACGGCCGTCGTGGCCGTACCGGAGGAGGCGGCCACGAGCCCCGTCCGCCTCGCCTGAGGTCTAGCCGCACACGAGCGAGTCGAGGTCGCGGGGGTAGAGCGTCAGGCGCTCGTGCCCGTCCTCGGTCACGACCACCGTGTCCGAGTGGCGGAACCCCCCCAGGCCCGGCACGTACAGCCCGGGCTCGACCGAGAACACCATCCCGGGGCGCAGCACGGTGTCGTCGCCCAGGTCGAAGAAGGGCGACTCGTGCCCTTCCATGCCGATCGCGTGGCCGCTGTGGTGGCGCACGTACTCGCTCACCCCGGCCTCGCGGAAGACCC
>JAILZS010000026.1 GCA_023512375.1 Bacillota bacterium
GGGCTGTGGCGCAGTTTGGTAGCGCGCTACCTTGGGGTGGTAGAGGTCGTGGGTTCAAATCCCGCCAGTCCGACCATGGGCGGCGTCCCGCGCGGACGCCGTGTTTTCTTGTCCTGACCGCGTGGACGTGGGCGGGTGCGGGTATCCTACGCCTCCGGGGGAGACGCCGTGCCCGACGGTCAGCGCACCGCTCGCCTCCTCCGCCTCGGGCGCGCGCCCGTGCGGGGGCGGCTCGTCGTGGCCGTGGGCACGGCGCGCCTGCGTTGGCTGAGGCGTCTGGGGACGGAGGCAGGACTGCCCCCCTCCCTGGCCGAGCCCGCCCTCACCGGTGCGGCGCGCGTGCGTGAGCACCGCCACGGTCCGTGGCGCTATCTGGCCGTCCCCGCGGCCCCGCCGCCGTCCGCCCGGCGCGCCTGGCGCCAGGAGGCGGAGGTCCTCTCGGTCCTCGCTGCTCCCGGCTGGCTGGTCCTCCTGGCGCCCACGGCGGGGGGGCCGGCGGCCCACCTGGCGCAGCGCCTGGTCGAGGTGCTCGCCCTGCCGCCCGATCCCCGCCGCGAGGCGGTGGAGGGGGTGGCGGTGGGTCGGGCCTTGGCGACGCTCATGGCCCTGGCGGTGGAAGGTGCGTTCGACTCCGTGGACGCTCTGGCGGTGGCCGCCCACCGCCTGGAGGGCGAGGCGCTGGCACGCGTGGGGGCGGACGGCCGCGCCCGCTCCCTGCGCCCTCTCCTCGAGCAACGCCGGCGGGCGCAGGCGCTTCGGGCCGCACTGGGCGTCCTGCGCGACGGCTTGGGCATGCTGCTGCGCGAGCCGCCCCCTGGGTCGGGGGCGCGCTTCGGGCGGCGCCTGCGTGACGTGGAGGAGCACCTCTTCCAGGCCCTGGAGGCGGTGGACGCGGCCCGCGACGGACTGACCGCCGCCCTCAACCTCCATCTGTCCGCCGCCCAGAACCGGGTGAACGAGGTGATCAAGACCCTCACCGTGCTGGCCACGGTGGTGACGCCCATCACCGTCATCTCCAGCATCTACGGCATGAACTTCCCCATCCCCGAGACGCGCTGGCGCTACGGCTACCTCTTCGCCCTCGGCCTCATGGCCGCGTGCGCGGGCGGGCTCTACGCCTACTTCCGCCGCCGGGGCTGGATCTGAGCGGGCCCGGACGGGCGATGGTACAATCGCCCGGGGGGTGGGGGAGATCGCCATCGGCGCGGAGGAAGACCTGTTGGCGCGCTTCGGCCGGTACATGAACCCCGGGCTGGCGCGCTCCTTCTCGTTCATGGGCCTGGCCCGCCCGGAGGTGCGGGCCGAGGGGGCGTGGGTCTGGGACGGCGAGGGCGAGCGGTACCTGGACTTCGGCGCCGGCTACGGCGTGCAGGTGGTGGGCTACCGCCACCCGCGTCTGGTGGCGGCGGCCGTGCGCCAGTTGGAGACGGGGATGGCGCTGGGCAGCCGGGTACTCCTCTCCCAGCCGGCGGTCGACCTCGCGCAGCGCCTGGCCGAGTGCACGCCGGGGGAGCTGGAGCGCTCCTTCTTCGTGAACTCGGGCGCGGAGGCGGTGGAGGCGGCCGTGAAGTTCGCCCGCCTGAGCACCGGCCGCGCAGGCATCGTGGCCACGCTGGGGGCGTACCACGGCAAGACGATGGGGGCGCTGTCGGTGAGCGGGCGGCGGGTGTACCGCGAGCCGTTCGAGCCCCTCCTGCCGGGGGTCCGCCACGTCCCCTTCGGCGACGCCGCCGCCCTGGAGGCGGCGGTGGACGAGGGGACGGCGGCGGTGATCGTCGAGCCGGTGCAGGGCGAGGGCGGCGTCATCGTGCCGCCGGACGGCTACCTGGCGCGCGTGCGGGCGGCGTGCGACCGCGTCGGGGCGCGCATGATCGTGGACGAGGTGCAAACCGGCATGGGGCGCACGGGCCCCCTGTGGGCGGTGGAGCACGAGCCCGGCGTCGTGCCCGACTACCTGTGCGCCGCCAAGGGGCTGGGCGGAGGTCTCGTGCCGATCGGGGCGGTGGTCGGTACGCCGGCGGCCACGGCGTTCCTGGACCGCATGCCGCTCATCCACACCTCCACCTTCGGCGGCGGTCCCCTGGCCTGCACGGTGGCCTCGGCCACGCTCGACCTGCTGCGCGAGCTCGACTTGGGGGAGCGCGTCGCCGCCGTGGGCGCGCGTGCGCGCTCCCGCCTGGAGGCGCTGGCGGCGCGCCATCCCTCCCTCGTGCGCGAGGTGCGCGGACGCGGCCTCATGCTGGCGGTGGAGGTGACGGCGCCGGGCGTGGCGGGAATGGTCATGGCCCAGTTGTTCGCGCGCCGCGTACTGGTGGCGCATACCCTGAACAACGAGCGCGTGCTGCGCCTGCTCCCGCCCCTCACGGTGACGGACGAGGAGATGGAGATCGCCCTCGCCGCCTTCGACGCCGCGTTCGCGGCCACTGCCGACGAAGCCGCGGACCTCCTGGTCGGGGAGGGGGAGGCGGCCGATGCCTGAGGTGGCGGTGTCGGTGCACTTGGCCGCCCCTCCCGAACGGGTGTGGGCCCTGGTCTCCGACATGGAGGCGTTCCCGCGCTACATGGCGTCGGTGGAATCGGTGCGGGTGTTGGAACGGGGTGAGGGCCACACCCTGTCGGAGTGGGTGGCGCGCCTTCAGGGCATGCGCTTCCGCTGGGTGGAGCGCGACGACTTCCACCCCGCCCTCGGGCGCATCGACTACCGTCTGGTTCAGGGGGACCTCGCCCGGTTCGAGGGGGCGTGGCAGCTCACGCCGCCGCCCGGCGCCGAGGGAGAGGCGGCGGCCACGGACGTGCGCCTGACCTGCGCCTTCGACTTCGGGCTGCCCATGCTGGCGGCCATGCTCGACCCGGTGGGGAGGGTGCTCCTGCGCCGCAACGTGGAGGCCATGCTGCGGGGGCTGGAAGCGGAGGTGGCGCGCGGGTCGGGGGCGTGAGGCGTCCATGAACGAGTGCATACGGCGGCGTGCGAAGAAGCAAGCGCAAGCATCGCTCGGATCGCCCCCGGATTGCCGCCGCACAGGCGGCCTCCCGCCAAACTTTGTTGACATCCGACGCTTTTCTGCTACACTCCTCCTTGTTGATTCGGGGGACACAAGGGGGCTGGGAGCCAGATGAAGGCACTGGGCCGGCACATCCTGGCCGAAGTGTTCGGGTGTGACCGTTCCATCCTCGACGACCCGGGAAGGGTGGAGAGGATCCTTGTCGACGCGGCCTTGCAGGCCGGGGCCGAGGTCCGGGAGGTAGCCTTCCACAAGTTCAGCCCACAAGGCGTGAGCGGCGTGGTGATCATATCGGAGTCGCACCTGGCGGTGCACACCTGGCCGGAGCTGGGGTACGCGGCCCTGGACGTGTTCACGTGCGGCGACGACGTGGACCCGTGGGACGCGCTGAACGCCGTGGTCGCAGGCTTCGGCGCCCAGAACCTGACCGCCACCGAGACGCTGCGCGGCATCCAGGCGGCGACCGCGGCGGTGCGGGCGGAGGCGTCGGCGGTCGCGGGCTAGGGGAGAGGCCGGCGACGCGGGCGAGCGGGTGGCGGTGCACCGCCACTCGTTTGGTGTGGCCACGGCGGCGACGGAGGGGAGCGGTGACGTGGAGAAGGAGCGCACGTTGGTCTTCGTCAAGCCGGACGGGGTGGCGCGGCGGCTGGTGGGAGAGGTGGTCGGCCGCCTGGAGCGCAAGGGGCTGGCCCTCGTGGGCATGAAGATGATGCGCCTGAGCCGAGAGCAGGCGGAGCGACACTACGCCCCCCTGGCGGACAAGCCGTTCTACCCGGGCCTGATCCGCTTCATCACCAGCGGGCCGGTGGTGGCCATGGTGTGGGAGGGCCCGCGGGCGATCGCCCAGGTACGGGCGGTGATGGGAGCCACCGACCCCCTCCAGGCTGTGCCCGGCAGCATCCGGGGCGACCTGGGCCTGGACGTGGGGCGCAACGTGGTGCACGGGTCGGACGGCCCCGAGTCGGCGGCGCGGGAGATCGCCAACGTCTTCTCCCCCGACGAGATCGTGGGGGGCCCTTTGCCGGACGAGGCCTGGCTGGTTGAGCCGGCATGAGCGGACCCCCCTCGGCCTGATCGGGGGCACGGGGTTCGAGCAGGCGTTCGGCCGGGCCGCTCCGCCGGAGGCGGTGGCGACGCCCTACGGCACGGTGGCCGTGCGCCGCCTCTCCCTGGGCGGGCGGGCGGCGGTCTTCTGGTCGCGACACGGCGAAGACCACGCCCTGCCCCCCCACCGCATCCCCACCCGCGCCGGGCTGTGGGCGCTCAGGAGCCTCGGGGTGCGGCGCGTGCTGGCCACGGCGGCGGTGGGCTCGCTCGCACCGGACCGCCTGCCGCCGGGGACGCTGGCCTTGGTGGGCGACGCCATGGACTTCACCCGCGGGGGGCGGGCGCAGACCTACTTCGACGGCCCTCCCCTGCCCGTCGTCCATCTGGAAGCGACGCGCCTGTACTGCCCGGACCTGGGCGACCGTCTGCGGCGGGCAGCGGCCGACCTGGGGATGGGCGAGCTCGTCGAGGTGGTGCTCGTCGTCACCGAGGGCCCGCGCCTGGAAACGCCGGCGGAGATTCGCGCCTTCGCCCGCCTGGGGGCGGAGGTGGTGGGGATGACGGGTCTCCCGGAGGCGGCCCTGGCTCGGGAACTCGGCATGGGTTACGCCAGCCTGGCGGTGGTGACGAACGCAGCGGCGGGCCTCGCGGGGCCCATCTCCGGTCGCGATATCGACCGGCGGGCGCGGAAGGCGCGGGCGCGCGTCGCCGCATTATGGCGGCGGGTCGCGGCGGGGCTGGGGGCGACGCCCTGCCTGTGCTGCCCGCCGCCGCCCCAGGCGCCGCCCTTTCCGTGGCCCGCACCCGGGGGGAGAGGCTAGGATGGAGCGCCTGCGCCTGCGAGCCGGGATGGTGCTCGACGCGGAGGCCGTCCTGGGGGCGCGCGACGTGGTGGTGGCGGGGGGGCGGGTGGTCGCCCTGGAGCCGTTCGGCACCCCTGCGGCCGCCGGCGAGGAGGTCCTGGGGGACGGCCGCTCCCTGCTCATGCCGGGGCTCGTCAACGCCCACACCCACCTGGCCATGACCCTGTTGCGCGGCGTGGGGGCCGACGAGCCCCTGGAGCGCTGGCTCGAGCGCCACGTATGGCCGCGGGAGCGCCGGATGGCGCCGGAGGACGTGTACTGGGGCGCCCTTCTGGGGGCGGTGGAGGGGCTCATGGGCGGCACCACCGCCTTCGTGGACATGTACTTCCACGCCGACGCCGTGGCCCGCGCGATGCGCGATGCGGGCGTGCGCGCCTCCGTAGCCGTGGGCCTGGCGGGGGAGGGAGAGGCGTTCGAGGCGGCTCTGGAGCGGGCCGGCCGGACGGTCGCCGACTGGAGGGGGGCGGTGGGGGGCAGGGTGGAGGTGCGCCTAGGGCCCCACGCCCCGTACACCTGTCCCCCCGCCTCCCTGCGGCGGACGGCGCGGGCGGCAGAGGAGCTGGGGTGCGGCATCCATATCCACCTGGCGGAGACCGAAGGCGAGGTGGAACGCGCCCTGGCGGAGCACGGGCGCACACCGGTGCAGCTGGCCGCGGACGCGGGCTTGCTCGATCGCCCTGCCCAGGTGGCGCACGTCGTCTGGCCGCGGGCGGAGGACCTTCCCCTTTTGGCGCGCACCGGCGTGGCCGTGGCCCACTGCCCCGCCTCCAACCTCCAATTGGGCAGCGGCATCGCGCCCGCCCTCGCCCTGGCGGACGCGGGGGTGCGCGTGGCCGTGGGGACGGACGGTCCCGCCAGCGCGCCGGGCCTGGACATGCTCGAC
The DNA here is from genome assembly GCA_023512375.1 of Bacillota bacterium. Lineage (GTDB taxonomy): Bacteria > Bacillota > Sulfobacillia > JAJZYS01 > JAILZS01 > JAILZS01. Next base: position 5,796 of record JAILZS010000026.1, read on the forward strand.
GGCCTTCGCCTGGCGTGGCTCCTGGCAAAGGGGGCGCGGCGCGACCCGTCGCGCCCCACGGCGCGGGACGCCTTCGCCTGGGCGACGCGCGGCGGGGCGCAGGCTTTGGGGCGTGACGACGTGGGGCGGATCGCGCCCGGCGCGGCCGCCGACCTGGTGCTCGCCCGCCTCGACCGGCCCGGTCTCTGGCCCCCGCCCGACGACCCCTACGCCGTCGTCGTCCAGGGCCTGCGGGGGCAGGACGTGCGGGCGGTGGTGGTCGACGGGCGCGTGCGGGTGCGCGACGGCCGACCGGTGGGCGTCGACCTCGACGCCCTTCGGCGTGAGGTGATGGCGCGCGCCCGCCGCCTCAAGGGCGGGGCGGCGTGAGCGGCGTCATGCCGGCGGGGCGGCGACGAAGCGCGGCGGCACGTCGGCGGCGAGGGCGAGGCGGGGCAGGACGTCGAAGGCGTCGACGCGGGCGCTGGCCACGATGTCGGCGCCGTACCCCTTGGCCGCCAGCGTGCGGCCGTGGGGGCAGGCGGCCAAGGTATGCGCCAGATCGCCGTCCGGGCGCCGCTCCCACGCCCACTGCGCCATGAGGGCTAGGTCGTCCCGCCCCCAGGCGGCGGGCAGGGCGGCCGCGATCGCCCCGGCCGTGAGAAGGTCCTCCGCCGCCGCGTGCCCGTCTTGGCCGGCGCAGACGAGGATCACCGCCTGACAGCCGGGGCGCTCGGCCGCCCGCCGCAGGGCGGAAGCGGCGCGGGCGGCGTTGACCAGGGCGGCGGCGTAGATCGGCCGCTCCTCCCCGCCGGCGCCGGCGCGCACCAGGCGGTCGCACGCGCGCGTGCCGTTCGTGGTGGTGAGGATGAGGCCGCGGGCGCCGCCCAGGGCGGCGGCCGCGACGGGGGAGTTCCCCAGGTCGAACCCCGGCAGGCGGTCGCCGCCGCGTTCCCCGGCTAGGAGGGCGTTGGGCCGTGCGGCGCGGCGGCGGCGGGCCTCCGCCACGGAGGCCACCGGTTCGACCCAGGGGGCGCCGGCGGCCAAGGCAGCGGCCACGGTGGTGGTGGCCCGCAGGGTGTCGATGACGGCGATGGGACCGATGGGCAGGGCTGAGGCGGCGGGGACGGCGGCGGCGCTGGGCACGACGACGATGCGCACGGGGGACCCTCCTCACTTGGCGGGCGGGCGGCAGACGAGAGCGCGAGCGAAGCGGAGGCGATGGCATGGCGCTTCTCTACCTGGTACGGCACGGCGAGACGACGTGGAATCGGGAGGGACGCTTCCAGGGGCAGGCCGACGCCCCCCTGAGCGACCTGGGACGGGAGCAGGCGAGCCGCGTCGCCGAGAGGCTGCGGGCGACCGGGCTGGGGGTCGTGGTGGCGAGCGACCTGTCGCGCGCGCGCGACACGGCCCAGGCCGTCGCCGAGGCGGCGGGGGTGCCCCTCGTCCTGGAGCCCGCCTTTCGCGAGCTCTCCTTCGGCCTGTGGCAGGGGAGCACCCGGGCGGAGATCGAGGCCCGCTTCGGCGACGCTCTGCGCGCCTACCTGTCCGACCCCGACCATGGCCGCGCCGAGGGAGGGGAAAGCTTCGCCGAGGCCATGGTACGCGTTCGCTCCGCCGCCGACCGGCTCCTGCGGGAGCGGCGGGAGGAGCGTATGGCGTGGGTGATGCACGGCGGCTCGATCCGCGCCCTCCTGTGCGCCTATCTCGACTGGCCGGCGCGACGGCGCGGCGTCTACCGCCTCGACAACGCCGGCGTCAGCCTGCTGGAGGTGCGGCCGGCCGAGGGGTTCGTCTCCCTGCACTACCTCAACGACACGCACCACCTCGGCGGCCCGCGCGAGCGCCCAGGCCGCAGCCCGGGAGGGGATGCCTTCTGATCGTCCTCGTCACCAACGACGACGGCTTCGACGCCCCCGGCGTCCATGCCCTCGCCCATGTCGCCCGCCAGCTCCCCGGGGCCGAGGTGTACATCGTCGCACCGGACGTGGAACGCAGCGGCAGCGGCCACTCCATCACCCTGCGTCGGCGCATCAGCGTCGACCGGCGGGGGGAGCGGGAGTGGGCCCTGGGCGGCACGCCCGCGGACTGCGTGCGCGTAGCCCTGCACGCGCTCTTGCCGGCGCCGCCGGACCTGGTGCTGTCGGGCGCCAACCGGGGGTTCAACCTCGGTACCGACGTGTACTACTCCGGCACCGTCTCCGCCGCCATCGAGGCCGCCGTCTCCGGCATCCCCGCAGTGGCCGTGTCCGAGGAAGACCCCGGCGACCGTCAGACCCTGTTGGCGCCGCTTTTGCCCTGGGTACCGCGCCTGCTCAGGGGGCTCATGCGCCATGGCCTGCCGCCGCGCACCCTGCTCAACGTCAACGTGCCGCGCCGGCGCAGGGCGGTGGGCATGCGCGTCGCGCACCTGGGGGTGCGCGACTACGACGATCGGTTCGAAGCCCAGACGGACGAACACGGACGGCGCTACTTCTGGCTCGGGGGGGGACCCGCGCCCACGCCCAACCGGCGGGAGACCGACGTCGCCCTGGCGGAGCGCGGCTACGTGACCGTCACCCCGATCCTCCTCGACCTCACCCACCGCGACCTCATCCCCGTCCTGGCGGCGTGGGTGGAACGGGAGGAGGAGGAGCGCGAGCGGGACATGGAGGGGCCGGGACGCGCATAGCCTCTCGCCGGGAGGTGGACCGGCGTGCGGGCAGAGGGGGATCGGGGCGCGCCCCTGCCGGTCGCCGTGGCCGAAGGGGTGTTCGCGGGTGCGGTGACCTGGCTCGTGCTCGTCGCCTTGGCCACCGCCGCCCTCCTCGTGTGGCGCGTGCCGGCCGGCCTGGCGGACTCGGCCGGCATGGGCGCCGGCCTCGCCGCTTGCGCCGTGGGTGGCGGCGAGGCCGCCCGGCGGCGGGGCCGCGGTGCCCTCCTGGCAGGCGCGGTGGCGGGTACGGCGGTGGCCCTGCTCGCCTTGGTCCCCGCCATCACGCGGGGCGCCGGCCCCGCGTTCGTCCTCGCCCGGCTGGGAGCGGGGGCGGCGGCCGGGGCGGTGGGCGCCCTGGGGGTGGCGGCGTGGGCGGCGGCCTGAGGCGCTGGGCGGCGGCGCTAACGCTTTTGGCGCTGGGGGCGGGAGGCGCGGCGGCGGCCGCGCCTGCGCCGCCCGCGTCGCCCCTTACGGAGCGTTGGGCCGTGGACCTGGCCACGGCCCTCGTCCTCGCCGGCCATCCGGTGCCGGTGGGCGCCGCCTGGGGGGCGAGGGCGGCGCGTATCGCCGGGGCCTTGGGGAGGCGGGGGCGAGCCGGGCTGGTGCGCGTATACGCCCTGCCGCAGCTGCGCCTGGGGGCGCGTGGCCGGGCGGTGCTGCTCCTGCAGGCACGTCTCGACGGGCTCGGCTCCCGCCTGACGCTGGACGGGGTCTTCGGCCCCGCCACCCTCGCGGCGGTGCGGGCCTTCGCGCACCGCGAGGGCCTGGGTGCGACGGGGGCGGTGGACGCCCGGATGTGGCGGCGTCTCCTGGGGCAGCCCCTCGCCGGGGAGGGGCGAAGCGCGTGGGCGCTGGCCTCCCTCGGCGCGACGACGCCCGCCGCCCTCGCGGCCTGGAACCCCTCCCTGGGGGGCCGGGCGGCGTGGGCGCGTCCGGTTCGGGGCACGGTGTGGGCCCTGCCTCCCGACGTACGGCCCGACGACGCCCGCACCCTGGGGAGCGGGAGCTGGACCGCCCCGAACGCGTCCCGCCCGACCCCCGTGCCCGCGCCCTCCCCCCAGCCGGGGGAGGCGGTGTTGGCGCTCGACGTCCTGCCCCCCGTCTCCGACGCCGGCCTTCGGCGCCTGGCCGCCGGATTGGCCGGACGCGGTGTGGAGGCCACTGTCCTCTTGCCGGCGACCGCCCTGGGGGGAGAGGGGGCGATGGCCCTCGCCCTGGAGGGGGAGGACGTGGGCGTGCGCCTGGCACCGGGGACCGGGGCCCGCGCCCTCGCCCGGGCTCTCGCGCTGGCAGCAGAGCGCACCGGGAGCCGACCCGTCCTCGCCTACGCCGGGCCCTATCCCGCTGCGGCCGCCGCTACGTTGGCGGCGCGCTCCGGCCTCGCCCTGCTCGTGGGGACGAGGGACCTGGGAAGGCACGCTACGATCGCGCCAGGCGGGGTGTATGTGGTGAGCGGCTCGCCCCGTGCCCTCCTGGCCGCCTTGGCCGCCGACCTGGCGCGGTGGCGGCGCGCGGGCGCCGCCGTCGAGTCAGCGGCGGCGGCGTTGCGCCTTCACCCCGCCGCGCCCTAGGCGCGTGCGCGCCCCCCGCCTGCTACCATGGAGGCGGCCCGCCATCTCGACCGGGAGGGATGCCGACGTGCAGGAGAGGGACATGCCCGCCTACCTCCACACCCCCGACGCGCCCGAGGCCATCGGGCCCTACAGCCAGGCGGTGCGGGCGGGGCCGTGGGTGTGGGTGAGCGGACAGCTGGCGATCGACCCGGCGACGGGCCGGTTGGTGGAGGGGGGCGCGGCGGCCGAGACCGCGCAGGCGATGCGCAACGTCCTGTCGGTGCTGGCGGCCGCCGGCTTGACGGCGCGCCATCTCGTGCGGGTGGGCATCTACGTCACCGACCTCGGGGCCTTCCAGATGGTGAACGAGGCCTACGCCCAGGCGCTGGGTGAGGCGCGGCCGGCGCGCGCCACCGTTCAGGTGGCGGCGCTGCCGCGCGGCGCCCAGGTGGAGATCGAGGCCGTGGCCTGGGCGGGCGGGACGTAGGCGGCGGCCGGCGGTAACAAGGCGTGGAGGACAAGGGGCGATACGGTGGCCTCGACCACGGCCGCCAGGGCGAGGACGGCCAACGCCGCCGCCGTTCCCGGCCAGATGAGGGGGGCGACGGCGGGCAGGACCTGTGACTTGCGGCCGGAGCGCAACCAGGCGAGGTGGAAGGGGAGCGCCACCGCCCACGAGAAGGCAAAGATCTCCCACAAGCCGTGAGGCAGGAGCGTAAGCCAGGCCAGGATCGGCGGCGCGCCCCGGGCGTGCGCCACCACCCCCACGACCATGCCCGCCGCCCCCACGTTGGCCAACCAGAAGAGCGCCGCGCCGAGGGCGGTGAGGGCCAGGAGAAGGCGCCCCAGAGCCTGGCCCCAGCGCCCGTCGAGGAGGGCGGCGGCCAGGGCGGTGAGGAGGGAGAGGGCAAGGAAGGGGCGCGCGTTGTGCCAAAAGATGGCGAGCGCCAGCCGGTACCACGGGTGCAGGCGGCCGAGCGGCGCCAAGGTGCGCGCGAGGTCGCGTAGGGCGGGGACGAGGCGTGCCGCCGCCTGGTCGGCCTCGCCGGCGGCGGAGAGGACGAGGACGAAGAAGGCGGCCTCGAGCACGAGGGCGGCAAGGGTGTGGCGGCGCAACGCGGGTCCGGGCGCGTCGTTCATGGGCGCACCTTCGCCTCGGACGCGGCGCCCACCTGCCAAGAGCAGGGCAGGGCGGGGCCTCCCCGCCCCGCCTCCGCTCTACCTTCCGTCGGACTTGCCCGCCAGGCTCGACTCCGCGTACCGGACCAGGATCCGCACCATGCGGCCGCCGATGCGCCCGCCGATCGCCCCCGCGTCGCGCGTCGTCAGCTCGCCGTTGTCGCCCCGGCGAAGTGGGATGCCCAGCTCCTGGGCAACCTCGAACTTGAACGCGTCGAGCGCGTGCGCGGGCAAGAGCTTCTTCCCCCCTCGTGCCATGATCTCAACCTCCCGTGCTGGAGTGTGCGCGCGTCGCTCGGGTACCATAATGGCAAGTCGTAGCGAACGAGGGGGACGCGCCGCCCCTCCCCGCGCGTCGGCGCGCGACGGTCCGCAGGGCCATCCGGCGGCGGCACAGGTTGACATCCGGACTGGGGCGGCGGCGGGGGTGGAGCGTGGTGAAGGGCGAAGGGCGCGGCGGGCGGGGCGCTTCGGCGCACCTGGCGCCCGTCCACGCCGCGTTGCCGGTCGTGGCGCGGGAGCGGTTCGAGCCGCCGCTGGCCACCCATCGCCTGGTGAACTTTCTCAACCGAGCGCTCAAACGGCGCGGGCTGGTGTTCGGCCTGACGCGCGAGGGCGGGGCGGAGGTCATCACGGTCTACGACGCGTCGGGAGGGGGAATGGGCGGTGCAGACGGGCGTCACGACGGCGGAGCCCCGTAGGCGGACGGACGGCGGGCCCGAGGAGGTCGCCAATTACATCGACGGGCGCTGGCAGGCGGCGGTGCGTGGGGGGCGGTTGGAGCATCGCGACCCGGCCACGGGTCGGGTGGTGGCGACGGTGCCGGAGTCCACGGTGGAGGACATCGAGGCGGCGGTGGCGAGCGCGCGCCGCGCCTTCGCCACCTGGCGCCTGGTACCGGCGCCGCGCCGGGCGGAGATCTTCTACCGCGCGGCCGAGATCCTCACCCGCCGCAAGGAGGAGCTGGCGCGGCGGATGACCGAGGACATGGGCAAGGTGCTGGAGGAGTCCCGCGGCGAGGTGCAGGAAGGCATCGACATGGTGTACTACATGGCGGGCGAGGGTCGCCGGCTACTGGGGGAGACGATGCCGGCGGAGCTGCCCAACAAGTTCGCCATGGTGGTGCGCGACCCGATCGGCGTGGTGGCGGCCATCACGCCCTGGAACTTCCCCTTCTCCATCCCCACTTGGAAGCTGTGCCCCGCCCTCATCGCGGGCAACACGGCGGTGTTCAAGCCGTCGAGCGACGCCCCCCGCCTGGCGCGCGACTTCGTGGCCATCCTCACGGAGGCGGGCTTGCCGCCCGGCGTGCTCAACCTCGTGTACAGCGCCGCCCCGGCGGTCGGCGACGCGCTCGTCCGCCACCCGGGTGTGGACGTGATCTCGTTCACGGGTTCGACCGCCGTCGGCAAGCAGGTGGCCGCCGCCGCGGGCAGCCTCATGAAGCGGGTGAGCGTCGAGCTGGGGGGCAAGAACGCGGTCATCGTCCTCGCCGACGCCGACCTCGACCTGGCGGTGGAGGCCATCGTCTGGGGGGCGTTCGGTACCACCGGCCAGCGCTGTACCGCCACCAGCCGGGTGATCGTGCAGCGCTCCGTGCAGGCGGCCCTGGAGGAGCGGCTGGTGGCGCGCACCCGTACCCTGCGCATCGGCAACGGCCTGGAGGAGGGCGTGCAGGTGGGCCCGGTCATCCACCGCGCCGCCCTGGAGAAGATCGAGCGGTACGTGGAGGTCGGCCTGGCCGAGGGGGCGCGCCTCCTCGTGGGCGGCAGGCGGGCCGAGGGGCCGGGCCTGGAGGGCGGCCACTACTACGAGCCCACGATCTTCACCGATGTGACGCCGGGCATGCGCATCGCCCAGGAGGAGATCTTCGGCCCTGTGCTCGCCATCCTGCCGGTCGAGGACCTGGACGAGGCGATCGAGGTGATGAACGGCGTCCCCTACGGGCTGAGCGGCTCCATCTTCACCCGAAACGTGAACGACGCCTTCCGCGCCATCCGGGACGTGAGCGTGGGCATCCTCTACGTCAACGCCGGCACCACCGGGGCCGAGATCCAGACGCCGTTCGGGGGCACGCGCCAGACCGGCAACGGCCACCGCGAGGCGGGAACGGCCGGCATCGACGTGTTCACCGAGCGCAAGGCGGTGTACGTCGACTACAGCGGCCGCCTGCAGCGGGCCCAGATCGACCTGGACCTCGCCTAACCGCCGCGCCGGTCACCGCCCCCCCGGCGCCGCCACGGCGGCACCGCCAGGGGGGGCGCGGTGTAATCCGGCAGGGAGGGCGGTCGGAGGATGCCGGCCAGCGCAGCGCGCGCCGCCTCGAGTGCGGCGGTCGCTGCCGCAGAGGAGGCGCGGCAGACGAGGGCGCCGTCGGCGGCGCCGAAGCGCAGGACGCCGCGCGGGCGGGGGGGCAGGCGGGAGGCCACCGCCTCTGGGTCAGCCCGGCAGAGGCCCGTCTCCGCCCCCAGGCGCCAGGCGACGAGCCCCTGAGGGCGCTCCGGCGCGAGGCGCACCGCCGCCTGGGCCGGGACGCCGTCGCCCAGGGTCAGGAGGGTGGCGGGGGGGGCCGTGGCGCGCAGGCCGGCGGCCAGCCCCGCCAGGAGGGCGAGGGCGGCCGGGGTGGGGGCGGGCGCCGGCGTCACGGCCACGGTGGGAGGAGGGCCGGGATTCGCGGCGAGCAACGCTCCCAGGGCGGCTCCGGCCAGGTAGCCGGCCTCGGAGAGCGACACCTCGAGACGCGGGCGCCCCTCAGGCGCCAGCTCGGCGGCGTGGGCGCCGACGATCCACCCCGGGCAGGCGGACGAGCCGAGGAGGCGCGGATCGGCGGGGGCGCGCGCAAGGGGGCGACGCCCCCCTCCGGCGGCGCGGGCCATCGCCGCCGCCCACGCCTGCGCCCAGGCCGCATCCACGGAGGCGGCGCAGACGGGCGGCGGAGGGGCGGGGTGGACGGAGGCGGCGGCCGGGCGTCCGGCGGCCAGGGGGAAAGCGAGGGGAAGCGCGAACCAAGCCCGAAGCTTCATGCCCTCAGGATGCCCTGAGGTGCGCCTCTCCGTCGTGCGTCAGGCGGGGGCGAAGGGCTGAAGGCCGAAGTCGGCCTCGCCCCCCAGCCGCACCGCTCGCCCCAGGCGCACGAGGCGCTCCAGGTGGGCGAAGACGGTGCGCTCGGCCACTCCCCCGGGCCCCAGGACCAGGCCCTCCCCGGCGCCGTACAGGGCGACCACGAGGGCGCGGGGCGTGGGATGGAGGGGAAGCAGGCGCAGGATCTCGGCCTCGCGCTCCAGGCGGCGGCGGCGCAGGGCGAGGGCGACGGGACCCGCCTGGGCCCCCGCCGGGCCGTGCCCGGGGGCGAGGAGGGCGCCGGCGTACGGGCGCTGCGGATCCCCTAGGCGCGCCAGCGTCTCGAGGTAGGCGTCGAGATCGCCGTCCGGCGGCCCCACCCAGCTGCTGTGCCGGCCGACCACCGTATCGCCCGTGAACAGGACGTCGCCGCCCGGCGAGGTGAGGTGGACGGCCAGGCTGCCAGGGGTGTGGCCGGGGGTGGGCACGGCGGTGAGCCGGATGCCGCCCCCCAGGTCGAGGCTCTCCCCCGGCGCGAGGGGGGCGAAGTCGAAGGCGATGCCGTGGCGGGCGGCCGTGGCCGCCTCCGCCGGCAGGGCCCGGGGGGCCAGCCCCCATCGCCGGGCCAGGTAGGGGCTGCCACCTACGTGGTCGCGATGGGCGTGGGTGACGAACAGCGCGGCCGGCCGACCCCTCGGGGGGGAGGCGTCGAGCCACGCTTCCAGGGCGGCGACGTCCTCCTCCCGCCCCCACCCCGCGTCCACCATCGCCCAGGCGTGGGCCCCCTGCACGCGATAGACGTTGGGCGGATCGGACGGCCAGTCGGCGTGGGGCGCCAGGGTGAGGCCGTCGACCACGCCCGCCAGGAGGGAGAGAGGCACCGGCGCCGTCACCCGACGCGCTCCAGGACGGCGGCGATGCCCTGGCCGCCGCCGATGCACAGGGTGACCAGGCCGTAGCGGCCGCCGCGCCGCTCCAGGGCGGAGAGGATCTTCGTCACCAGGATGGCGCCGGTGGCGCCCACGGGGTGACCGAGGGCGATGGCGCCGCCGTTCACGTTCGTGCGCGCCGGGTCGAGGTCGAGGTCGCGCATGACGGCGAGGGTCTGGGCGGCGAACGCCTCGTTGAGCTCCACAAGGTCGACGGCGGACAGAGAGAGCCCGGCCCGGTCGAGGGCGCGCCGCACCGCCTCGACCGGAGCGATGCCCATGTGCAGGGGGTCGGTGGCGACGACGGCGTGGCCGCGCAGGACGGCGCGAGGGCGAAAGCCCGCGGCGGCGGCGGCCGGGGCGGAGGCGACGAGGACGGCGGCGCCGGCGTCGTTCAGGCCCGAGGCGTTGCCGGCCGTGACCGTGCCCCCGGGACGGAAGGCGGGGCGCAGGCGGGCCAGGGCCTCGAGGGTGGCGTCGGGGCGGATGTGTTCGTCCCGGGTGACGTCGCCCACCGGCACGATGTCGGGCGCGAACTCGCCCCGGTCGCGCGCGGCCGCGGCGCGACGGTGGCTCTCCAGGGCGAAGGCGTCTTGCTCTTCCCGGCCGATGCCGTACTCCTCGGCCAGGACCTCGGCGGTCTCCCCCATGTGCACGTGGGCGAAGGGGTCGACGAGGGCGGTGGTGAGGGCGTCGAGGAGCCGCCCGTCGCCCATGCGCAGGCCGAAGCGCAGGCCGAAGCTCCAATAGGGTGTGGCGCTCATCGTCTCGGCGCCGCCCGCTAGGACGAAGTCGGCGTCGCCGGTGGCGATGAAGCGGTGGGCCTGGAGCACGGCCTCCAGGCCGCTGCCGCACAGGCGGTTCACGGTGAGGGCGGGCACGCGGTCGGGCACGCCCGCCCCCCGGCCGACGGCCCGAGCCAGATAGGCGGCGCCCTCCTCGGCGTGGAGCACGTTGCCCATGACCACGTGGTCGAGGCGGTCGGGGGCGAGGCCGGTGCGGTCCAAGACGGCGCGGGCGGCGCGGGCGCCGAGGTCGGATGGGGCGTAGGCCCTCAGACCTCCCCCGTATGCGCCGATGGGGGTGCGCATGGCGTCCACGATGACGGTATCCGGGCTCACGCTGTCCACCTCCGGTGGGGTGGGGCCCGGCGCGGGCCGGCCGAGCCCAGGCGGATGAGGGTGTAGGCGGCCAGGGGCAGGGCCGGGATGGCCTCGGCCGCCAGGGCGGCCGCCAGGCCGTGGCGCGCCAGGGCGACGAGGGCGGCGAGCTCCAACGGGAGGGCGGTGGCGAGAAGCGCCATGGCACGGCCGTCGCCCCGGGCCATGGCGTCCGTCGTCCAGAGCGTGAAGAGGGCGACGGGAAGGGAGGCGAACACGAAGAGTCGGAAGGTCCCCAGGTAGGCAACGTACCGTCCGGCGAAGGCCAGCGTCAACACGGCGGGCATGGCGGCGGCCGCCAGGGCGGCCACGGCGAGGGCCGCACCTCCGCCCAGGAGGAGGGTGGCGGCCAGGACGGCCCGCCCCTCCTCCGGGGCATGGAGGAGGCGGGGGTACAGGGCCTGGGCGAGCCACGCCCCCACCTGCGCCTCCGCCCGCCCCAACAGGGCCATGGCCGCGAAGGCGGCGAAGGCGGGCGTGGGCAGGAGGGGGCGCAGGATGAGGAGCGGCAGCGCCAGGAGAGCGGCGGTGAGGGCGGACCCCGCCAGGTAGAGGCCGAGCCCGCTCCCTTCGCCCTCGGCCGCCACCGGCGGACGCGCGCCGGCCGGGGCGGCGCGGCCCCACGCCGCCAGCAGCGGGAGCGTACCCAGAGCGGCGCCGGCGCCCACCGCCGCCAGCGCGCCCGGGGCCCCCAGGGCGATGAGGGCGAGGGTGGCGGCCAGGCGCCCCGCCCCCTCGGCTGCGAAGGAGAGGCCGAGAAGGGCGTAGCGTTCCGCCCCCTGCACGCATCCCCGCAGGGCGGCGAGCCCCACCCACAGCCCAGCCACCGCCGCCCCCTCCGGCACGAGGGCAGGGGCGAGCCGGAGGCGGCTGGCCATGAGACCGACCAGGAGGGCGAAGCCGAGGGCGGTGGCGGCGGCCCCCGCCGCTGCGGCGCGCAGGACCCCCGCCGCCCGCCCGGCGGCGGCGGCCCGGGCCAGGAGGAGTTGCACGCCTGCCGCCACCACGGCGGGCGCCGCCAGAAGGCCGACCATCGTCTCGAAGGCGGCGTACGCCGCCGGTCCCAGCCGTCGGCCGGTGACGGCCTCGTAGGCCACGGAGGCGGCCCAGGTGGCCCAGACGAAGGGGCCCAGGGTGGCGTGCGCCGCCACCGTCGCGCGTACGGCGGACCGGGTGCGGGGCGGCGTCAAAAGGCGGTCGAGCGGGGCATGGTGAAGGCGCCGGGGGCGAGGGCGGGGGCGGGGGGCAGCCAGGTCGTGCTGGCGGGCTCGACGACGGCGATGGGGCGGGCGTAGCGGTCGAACAGGACGATGCGCTGCCACTCAGGCTGCCCGCCGGCCGGGGAGGCGGTAGGCGGCGGCACGATCCAGGCCCGGGGGCGGTCGCCCAGGTCGATGTGGGTGATCGCGCCGTTGGACCAGCGCACGGCGGCCGAGGCCGCCTCCTGGGCGAGGGCGGCGTCGCTCACGTAGGCCACGAGCACGGCGGGGCGGTTCCACACCTGGGTGACGGAGACGGGCGCGCCGCCCGCCTGCTGTTCGCTCTGACCCGTCACCTGGAGGCTGTGGTCGGCGTTGTACCGCCCCTCGAGGATGCTGTAGCTGGGTCCCTGGGCGGCTACGGCCACGGCCGTGCCGTCGATCTGGCGGTACACCAGGATGGCCGCCCCCGGCAGGCGCTGGTCGACGGCGCGGGAAAACTCCCGTTGGCTGGGGACGCCAAAGGGGGAGTTGGCGGGCGGATGCCACAGGCTGCCCAGACCGTAGCGGCTCAGCGCCGCGCCGGCCGCGAGGATGGCGGCCACGTACGCGAGGGAGGAGGTGCGCCGCTCGCCGCTCGCCGCCCGGCCCATGCCGTCACCCCCCCGGTTGCGCCGCCATTGTACCACCGCCCGCCGGGGCGTGGCGGCGCGCCGTTGACAGGCCGGGGGGCGTCCCGCATACTGCCGCTCGAGCCGGCCGACGCCGGCGCGGCGGGGGAGGGCGATGGCGGCGGAGGATCGGCCCACGGTGGTCCTGGGCGTGACGGGTTCGGTGGCCGCCTTCAAGGCCGCCGACATCGCCGCCTACCTCCGGCGCGCCGGCATGCGCGTCAGGCCCGTCATGACGGCGGCGGCCCAGCGCTTCGTGACGCCCCTCACCCTGAGCGCCCTGGCGGGCGAGGAGGCGCTCGTCGACCTGTGGTCGCAGGGGGAGCGGGCGCTGCACCTGGAGCTGGCGCGCGCCGACCTGTGGGTCGTGGCGCCGGCCACGGCCGACTTCCTCGCCCGGGCGGCGGCCGGGATGGCGGACGACCTGCTCACGGCCGGCCTGTTGGCGCGGGGGGTGGGCCGCCCGGTGCTCCTGGCGCCGGCCATGGAGGGCGAGCTCTGGCGCCACCCCAAGACGCAGGAGAACCTCGCGCGCCTTTTGGGTTGGGGGCATACGGTGATCGGCCCCGTGGTGGGCCCCCTCGCCTCCGGCGGGAGCGGCATGGGGCGCATGGCGGCGGTGGACGACGTGGTGGCCTTGGCCCTCGACCTTCTGTCCCGGCGCGACCTTGCGGGTCTGCGCCTGGTGGTCACGGCCGGCCCCACGCGCGAGGCCGTGGACGCGGTCCGCTACGTCGGCAACCGCTCCAGCGGGCGCATGGGCTACGCCCTGGCGCGTCGGGCGCGGGCGCGCGGGGCGGAGGTGACCCTGGTGAGCGGTCCGGTCGCCCTGTCGCCGCCGTTCGGCGTCCGCCACGTGGCGGTGGAGACCGCGCAGGAGATGGCCGACGCGGTGCGCGCGGCCGTGGCCGAGGCGGACGCGGTGGTGGCGGCGGCCGCCGTAGCCGACTATCGGCCGGCGGCGCCGCGCGCCGACAAGCTCCGGCGGGGGGCGGAGCGCATCCGCCTCGAGCTCGTGCGCACGGCCGACGTTCTGGCCACGGCGGCTGCGGTCCCCGGGCGGGAGGGCAGGGTGCTGGTGGGCTTTGCGGCCGAGGTGGGCGACCCCGCCGCCAGCGCCCTGGACAAATGCGTGCGCAAGGGCTTGGACCTGTGCGTGGGCAACGACATCGCCGATCCGGACAGCACCTTCGGCTCGGCCACCGACCGGGTGGTGCTCGCCTTCCCGGACGGAGCCTTGGAGCGCCTCCCCCTCCTGCCCAAGGAGGAGGTGGCCGACCGCATCCTGGACCGGGTGCGGGACCTGTGGCAGGAGCGGCGGCGAAGCTGAGCGTGCCCGCCGCGTCGCGCGGGCGGCCGCTCGTGGCGGTCAACGTCGGCAACACCCGCACCACCGTCGCCTTGGTGGGAGACGGGCCGCCGCGCGCCGGCTGGCGTCTGGCGAGCGAGCGGCGGCGCACCGCGGACGAGTACGCCGCCCTCCTGGGGCGGGCCATGGCCGCCTTGGGCCCGACCCCGGCCGACGTGGAAGGGGTGGCGGTGGCCTGCGTCGTCCCCCCCCTGGCGGACGTGTGGCGGGAGGTCTCCCTCCGCCTGTTCGACCGCCCTGCCTGGCTGTACGGCGACGGCGGCTGGTACGGCATCGAGGCCCGCCTCGACATGCCGCTCGCCCTCGTAGGCGCCGACCGGTTGTGCAACGCCGTCGCCGCGCGCGCGCTGATCGGCGCGCCCGTCCTAGTGGTGGACGTGGGCACGGCCACCACCCTGGACGTGGTGGGGCCGGACGGCCGCTTCGCGGGCGGCGCCATCGCCCCCGGCCCCGACACCGCGGCGCAAGGGTTGGCGGAGGCGGCGCCGCACCTCGTACGGGCGGAGCGGCCGCCGGCGGACGGTTCGGTCCTGGGCCGGGAGGCGGGGAAGGCGCTGGCCGCCGGACTGGCGTGGGGAACGGCGGCCGCCGTCGACGCCTTGGTGCGGCGGGCGCGCCGTCAGCCGGGGCTGGAGCACGCCCCCGTGGTGGCCACGGGGGGCGGGGCCGACGCCCTGGCCCGCCTGGCGGAAAGCGTCGACCGCGTGGAGCCCTGGCTCACCCACCTCGGACTGGCCCTGGCGGCGCGTTCCCGCCCCGGCGCGCCGTAGGGGGCAGCCCCCGCGTTGGACATCCTTCAATCGCGCGCCTGGGCGCGCGAAGCGGGGTGACGGGCACGGCGCGGGAGGCGGCGGCCGCCGGGGAGAGGGCGGAACGGGCGCGGGGGACGTGGGCGGTGGTGGCCGTGCACGTCCTGTTCGTGGCCGGCGTGGGCCTCTCCACCACGTTCGTCAACGTGTACCTATGGCGGGTGGGGGGCGGGCTGGGCGTCGTCCTCCACTACCACCTGGCGCTCTTCCTCGCCCTCGTGCCGGGGGGAGCGCTGGGGGGCTGGATCGTCGGGCGGCGCGACCGGGTGGCGGCACTGCGCCTGGGGATCGCTGCCCACGCCGTCTTCTTCTTGGCCGTCCTCCTACTCGGGCCGCGCTCCCCCGCCTTCGCCTGGCCCCTGGGGGCGCTCATGGGGGTGGGAATGGGCTTCTACTACGTGGCGGCCAGCGTCATGGTCCTCGACCTGACCGGCGAGGCCGGGGCCGGTCCCCTGGTGGGGGCCATGGACCAGGCGCGCCTGGCGGCCATGACGATCACGCCCTTCGTCGCCGCCTTCGCCATCGACCGCCTGACGCCCGCGCGCGGCTACCCCGCCGTGTTCGCCGCCTCCGTGGTGCTGTTCGTGGCCGCCGCCGCCTACAGCCAGCGTCTGGCGGCGCGGCGGGACGGGCGACCCCTGGCCCTGGGCGCCACCCTGGTCCGGCCGCCCCGCCCCTGGCGCCGCTTCCTCTTCGCCCAAGGGCTGAGGGGCGTGCGGGACGGCGTCTTCCTGTTCCTGGCGGGCATCCTCGTGTTCGAGCGCACACGCAGCGAGTTCGAGCTCGGCCTGTTCGCCCTCGGAAGCGGGGCGGTGAGCTGGCTCGCCACGCGCGCCGTGGCGGTGCGGGTGGGGACGCGCCGCCGGCGCATGCGCCTCATGGCCGCGGGCGTGGCGCTGTCGGTGGCCGCCGCCCTCTCCCTCGCCTTCGTGCCCGGCCGCCTGGGGGTCGCCGCCTTCGGCCTCCTCGAGGCGTTGGCCGTGCCCCTCGTGGCGGTTCCCTTCTCCTCGGAGAGCTATGCCATCGCCGGCGCCGACCCGGGCGGCAGACGCCGGGGCGTGGGCTACATGGTGGCGCGGGAGGTACCTCTCAACCTGGGGCGGCTCACCGGCGTGGCCCTGTTGTTCGCGGTCGTGGAGGGACTGCGCCGCCCCTACGCCTTGGGATGGGTGCTGGTGGCCGTGACGGCGGCGAACGTGGCCGCCTGGCTCGTTCTGTGGGGGGGGCGGGGCGGGCGCTCCGGCCTGCCCTGAGAAACTGCCGTTCGCCGCGCTCGGCTTCTCTCAGCCGTCGCGAGGGGGGGATCGGCGGGGGGTGCGCACCCCCTCTAGCGCCGTCGCCACCCGTTCCACGTCGCGCGCCCACTCGTCCACTTCCAGCGCCAGGGCGGCCAGCGTGGGGGGCGCAAGGGGGGCGGCGCCGCAGGCCGCGGCCTTTCGCAGGCGGTCGGCAGCCGGCCGGAGGCGGCCGCTCCCTCCCGGGCGCGACGCCCCTCCCGCCGCCGCCAGGAGGTGGGCGGCGGCCCGGCAGAGGGCGGGGCGGAAGGCAAGCGGGGTCGGCAGGGGATGCTCGGCCAACAGGCGGAGAAGGGCGCGGGTGTGGCGCAGGGAGCGTTCGACGGCGGAGAAGGCGGCGGCGAGGCGGTCGACCCGGCGCCGGGCCGAGGACGGCAAGGGCCTGAGGCGAAGCGCCTCGAGAGCGAGGGCGACCGCGCCCTCGGCGTCGCGCAGTTCGGGCTCGAGGGCCGCCGCGTCCTGCCAGAGGGCGGCGAAGAGGTGACGGGGATGGGCGCCGGCCGCCCGGGCGCCCCGCCGCCACAGGCGGGCGCTGCGGGCGGCGAGGCGGCGCACGGCCGCGTCCGCTGCACCCGCATGCTCCTCGGGCGCGGCCGCGATCTGGAACGCCACAGCGGTGGCGGCGCCGATCACGGTGTCGGCCACGCGCTCAAGGCCGTACGCCGGATGATGGCTGCCCACCGTGAGCACGAGAACGGCGCTTACCGCCACCTGAGGCACCGCGGCGGCCCCCATGCCCACCGCTTGGGCCAGCCCCATGGCGACCAGGACGAGCGCGCCCACGCTCAAGGCGCTCGGGCCCACGGCCCGGGCGGCGGCGGTGGCCAGGACGATGCCGACGGCCACCGCCAGGGCGCGCTCCGCCCCGCGTACCAGGGATGCGGCCGCCGTTACCTGGGTGGAGAGGATGGCGGCCAACGGTGCCAGGTACGGCCGCTCCCCCACGGTCCAGGCGGCCACCTGCCAGGCTGTGGCCGCCGCGGCGGCCGTCCGCAGGAGGGCGGCGGCGCCGACGCGTGCCGGGATCCAGCGCCTCATGTCGGCATGGTTCCCCGCCTGCCGGGCGAGCCTCCCGACCGCAGGTTCTTAGAGGGATTCGGTGTATCGAAATCGTATATATGAAATCGTTGGGGGGTGGAGTTGTGGAGGTTCCGCCCGGCTTTCGGCTCGTGCGCCGCCCCGAGGAGATGCGGGCCCTCGCCCATCCCCTGCGGGAGGCCATCCTCGCCCGCCTGCGGGGGCGGGAGGCGAGCGCCGCCGACCTGGCGCGCGAGTTGGGGGAGAGCGCGGTGCGCGTGCACCACCACCTGCGGCCCCTCGTGCGTTTCGGCTTCGTCCGGCCGGTCCGCACCGTGCGGCACGGGCGGGCGCGTACGACCCTCTACACCGCGGAGGCCGACCCTTGGCCGGGGCGAGAGCTCTTCCCCCCGGGAGGGGAGGGTGTGGCTTGGGCGCGCCTGGAGCGGGGGGTGCGCGAGCTCGTCGAGGACATGGCGCGAGCGCTCGAGCGCGCCCGGCGGGAGGGGCCGGGCGCAGGCGAGGCGGAGGTGACGACCACGCTTTGGGTGCGGGAGGAGACGGCGCGCCGCCTGCCTGCCCTGCTCGCCACCCTGGCGCGGGTGCTGGAGGCGGCGGCCGACGGGCCCGAGGCGGAGGGGGCGGAGGTCTACCGGATCGCCCTCCTGAGTTGGCGGAAAGGGCGGTGAGACGGCGGGCGGGGCCGTTCGCACACGTGTCCTTCCTGGCCCTGTGGTGGGGGCAACTCGTGTCGCAGGCGGGCTCCTCGACCGTGGCGGTGGCGCTCCTGTGGCAAGCGGCACGCACGGGGCGGGAGGCGGTGACGTGGGCGGGGCTGGCGATGACGCTGCCCCCCCTGACCGCGTTCGTCATGGGCGCCTTCGCCGACCGCCTGCCGCGCGTACGCCTCATGCAGGGCGTCGACCTGGCCCGGGCCCTGGTGGCGGGCGCGGCCGCCCTCCCTGCCGTCCACCGCCGCCTGGGAATGGCGGACCTCGTCCTCGCCGTCGCCGCGATCGGCTTGGGCGGCGCCGTCTTCGCCCCCGCCGAGGCCGCCCTCCTCCCCTCGGTGGTGGCGCCGGAGGAGCGCACGGCGGCGTACGGCTGGAACCTCGTCGGATCGCAACTCGCCGCCCTGGCGGGCTTGCCCCTCGGGGGAATGCTCGTCGCCGCGGGCGGGGTCAGCCTGCCTCTCGTCGCGGACGCTCTGTCCTTCGCCCTCTCGGCCGGCAGCCTCTCGCTCGTGCGGCCGGGAGAGAACCGCCGAGCCGACGGCGGCAGCCCAATCGAAGCGGGGGGCAGGGCGCCCTGGCGCGCGGTCGTCGCCCTCCTCCTCGCCGATCGGCCCCTCGCCGTCATGCTGGCGCTGGGAGCGGGCACGAACCTCTTGTTCGCCCCCATGGCGGTCGGCGTCGCCGTGCTCGCCCACGCCCTCGCCCTCGGGCCGCGCACCTACGCCCTGCTGGAGACGGCCTGGGCGGGGGGCGCCATCCTCGGCGGGGCCGTCGCCGCCCGCGTGGCGAGGCGGTGGGGGGAGCGCGCCGCCGTGGGACCGATCGCCGCCGCCGGCGGCACCATCCTCTTTCTCGCCGCCGTAGTGGGCGGGCCGGTGGCCGCCGCCGCCGGGCTGTTCCTGGGCGCGGGGGCGAACGCGGTGTCGAATGCCGTCTGGTTTGCCTGGGGCCAGCGCCGCATCCCGGACGGCGTTCGCGCCACGGCGATCGGCATGGCGCTCAGCCTCCTCGGGGGCATGGTGCCGGTCGGGGTCGGCCTGTACGGGCTCGTCGCGCAACGGTGGCCTCCCGGCACCGCCCTGGCCCTCGCGGGGATCTCCCTCGCCTTTGCGGGTGCGGCGGTGGCCGTGGGGAAGGGGCCGGTGGGCCGCCTTCTCGCCCCCACCCTCGAGGGGCCCGCGGGCACGGAGGCCCGTGCAGCGGAAGGGAGAGAGGTGGGCGGGTGACGAATGCCGCGCCGGGGGCGGTCGCATGCGCGTAGATATCGTCGTGTTCGACGGGGTGGACGAGCTCGACGCGGTGGGGCCCTACGAGGTGCTCGTCCGGGCGGGGAAGGAGGAGGGGTGGCAGGTGCGCCTCGCGGTGCTTCCCGGCAAGCGGCCGACGGTGCGCGGCCGGCACGGCCTCATCTTGCGCGCCCACGGCCGCCTCTCGGCCGCTCCCGACATCCTGGTGGTGCCGGGCGGCGGATGGGTGGACCCGGGCGTCACCGGCATACGGGCGGAGATTGCGGCCGGGGAGCTCGTGCGGGCGGTGGCCGAACGCGCCGAAGGCTGCCGCCTGGTGGCCGCCGTGTGCACGGGCGCCATGGTGCTGGCGGCGGCCGGCCTCGTCCGGGGACGGGCGGCGACCACCCACCACGCCGCCCTCGCCGACCTGGCGGCGGCGGGGGCGCGGGTGAGGCCGGGGCGGGTGGTGCGCTCGGGGCGCGTGATGACGGCCGGGGGGGTGAGCTCCGGCATCGACCTTGGCCTTCGGATCGTGGAGGAGCTGGCTGGACGCGACCGGGCGCGCGCCGTCGCCGCCCAGATCGAGCACGGCCGCCGGGCGGCCTGGCGGGGGGGGCCGGCCGGGTGACTCCGGCCTCAGCCCAGGTGAAGCTCCACGTCCGCCCATTCCTCCACGATGCGCAGGCGGTGGCGCGGGGCGGCGGGATCATACGTCACATGGATGCTATGGCGCTCGCTGTCCGCGTCGATGAGGGGCGTCGCCTGGCCGGTGGCGCGCAGCATGCGCGCCGTCTCGCGCCCGTCCTCGTCGCCCCGCCTCTCGTAGGCGCGGGCGGCGGCCTCGATCACCTGCTCCTCCGTCCACTCCTCCGGTGCAAGGGCGTGGGTCTCGAACGTCTCCAGGCCGTCTTCGAACACGCCCCAAAGGGCCCACACCACCTTGGCCATGGCGCACCTCCCGCCGCCGGCGCCGCCGGGCGCCCGCCTCGTCCCTCCATGGTAAGGCATGTCGGGCGGGGACAGGGCGCAGAGCCGGGGGAACGCGGCACGTGATGGGCGAACAAGATCCGATGCTGCCATCCACTGCCGCCTAGGCGGCAAAGCGAGGGAAGCCCGTGATCGAACGCATCCGATGTCTTTTGCCCGACCTGCCGGAGGACCTGTGGCCCGCGGTCGACGCCCTCTTGGAGCCGATCGCGCGCGCCGCGGGGGAGGGGGAGGCTTCCGTCGACCCCGCCGTCGCCCCCGCCTTCGCCTTCGACCCCGTGGCGGCCATGGGAACGGCGCCGCGCCCGTTCGCCCTGCCGCCTCCGCCGCCGCCGGCCCCGGCTTCCCCAGAGGGGGAGGACCTGTGCTGGCTGGGGGCGGCCGACTTGGCCGATCTCGTGCGCCGGCGCGAGGTGGCGGCGACCGAGGTGGTCGACGCCTTCGCCCGCCGCGCCGAGCGCCTGGGAACGCACCTTAACGCGTTCATCACCCTCACCCTGGAGCGGGCGCGGGAGGAGGCGCGCGCCCTCGACGCGGGTTGTGCCCCCACGGGGCGGCTGAGCGGGGTCCCCGTAGCGGTGAAGGACATCGTCGAGGTGGCGGGGGTGCGAACGACGGCCGGCTCCCGCCTCATGGCCGAGCACGTCTCCCGTCGGGACGCCGCCGCCTGGGTGCGCCTGCACGCCGAGGGGGCGATCCTCCTGGGGAAGGCGCACACGCACGAGTTCGCCGCCGGTGCCACGGGGGAGAGCGAGGCCTTCGGCCCCGCCCGCAACCCCTACGACCTCGGGCGGCACACCGGCGGCTCCAGCTCGGGTTCGGCCGCCGCCGTCGCCGCAGCCCTGGCCGCTGCCGCCCTGGGCACGGACACCGGAGGCTCCATCCGCATCCCCGCCGCCCTGTGCGGCGTGGTCGGCCTCAAACCCACCTACGGCCGGGTGGACGCCGCCGGGGTGGTGCCGCTGTCCTGGAGCCTGGATCACGTGGGACCGCTCGCGCGCACGGTGCGGGACGCGGCCCTCCTTCTGGACGTGCTCGCCCCCGGAGCGTGCGAGGCCGCAGCGCGCGCCGGCGCGGGCCGCGACCTGCGGGGCGTGCGGCTCGCCGTGCCGGCCGACTGGATCGCGCAGGGCGTACAGGCCGGGGTCGGAAGGGCGTTCGAGGCGTCGCTCGCGGTGCTGCGCCAGCTCGGGGCGGAGGTGGTGGAGAAGGCGATGCCCGCCTCAGCGCCCGTTCTCATGGCGGTCAACCGGGCCATCGCCCTGCCGGAGGCAGCGGCCTGGCACGCGCCCTTCCTGCGCGCCGGGCGGGCGGCGGAATATGGCGCCAACGTGCGGCCGCGCAAGGAGGCGGGGCGGGCGGTGACGGCGGTCGAGTACCTGGCGGCCCAGCGCCTAAGGGCGGTCTATGCCCGCGCCTTCGCGCCCCTGTGGCAGGAGTTCGACGCCATCGTCCTCCCCACCGTACCGGTGGAGGCCCCCCCCATCGGCGCCCCCGCGGTGTCCGTGGGGGAGGGGCGGGAGGTCCCCGTGCAGGCGGCGCTCCTGGGATGGACGGGTCCCTTCAACGTCCTCGGTGCGCCCGCCGTCTCCGTGCCGTGCGGCCGCACCCCCGGCGGCCTACCCGTGGGGCTCCAGTTGGTGGCGGCGCCGGGCGAGGACGCCCGCCTGTGCTACCTCGCGGCGGCGTTCGAAGCGGCCTCGCCCGCACGCGACCTGCGCCCTCCGGTGGCCTAGGGCGATAGCGCCCTCAGTGCCAGGTGACCACCCAGCTGGGCGGGGGATGGACCCCGGGGGAGCGGGCGGCGTCGCTTGCCACCGTGAGGATGGCGCCGACCATCGAGGCGGCGGTGCTGGCGCCGGTGCCCACGTTGATGCGCGGCACCCGATCGGCGGGCGCCCCGGGTACCACGGCCCAGCCATAGGTGGTGAAGTCCACGGTGAAGCCGCGCTGCGCCAGGAGGTGAAGGAGAAGCGGCGTGTACTGCCCAAAAGGGTCGGAGAAGAAGGGCTCCGGGCGCCCCATGTAGCGCCGGATGGCTGCCTGGGCGAGGGCGGCGTCGTGCAGGATGCGGGCCTCGTAGTGGGCGAGCGTCTCCACCGAGTGCCCGTTCCACTCCCGCCCCACGTCGGCCGGCTGGCTTTCGCCCGGGCCCACCGCGATGCCGTTGTGTTCCTGGTAGGTGTGGCTGCCCAGGGTCACAAGCCCGCTGGCCACGAGGGTGCGCAGCTCAGCGGCGGTGAGGAAGTCGCTGTGCACACCCGTGCGGCCGAAGATGGGGAAGAGCAGGATGGGGAAGCGGTAGCGGCGCAGGACGGGGAAGGCGTAGCGGTACACCCCCAGGGTTCCGTTGTCGAACGTGAGCAGCACTGCATTGGGCGGCACGGCGGCGCGGCCGGCGAGGAAGCGCTGGAAGAGAGCCGGCGTGATGGGATGGAACCGGTCGGCGCGCAGGGCATGCATCTGGGCGGCGAAGGCGGAGGCGGAGATCGTGTCGTAGACGCCCTTAGGCTCCACGTCGTGCCAGGTAAGCACGACGACCATGTTCCGATAGAACACGCCGCCGGCACCGCCGACGTAGACGGCCTTGCCGGCGGCGGCCGAGGCGCTGCCACCCGCTGCGAGGAGTACGGCAGCGGCAAGCGCGGCTGTGAAGGGCGCCTTGCGGCGGGCAGACGGGCTCGTTCCGTGAGCGCCGGCCCGGGCGGTGGAACGCGGCATCTCATCGCCTCCGCGTCTGGGGGTGTACTCGAACCGCCTACCGCGGGGACGCCGGCCTCGAGGCGGCGCGCCGTCGCGGCCAGCGGCGGCAGGGGGTGCGCACCGGCGGGAGCGTGCGCCGACACCGGGCAGTGCGCCATGGTGCCATCGCCTTTGCGCCGATGTGCTCGGTGAAGGCGGGATTCGATCCCCGCAGGGGGCCCCGTGCCCGCGAGTCCCACAAGGTTCGCCTGGACGGGTCGCGTTCCTGCCGCCCATGGTCGGG
Organism: Bacillota bacterium; assembly: GCA_023512375.1. GTDB lineage: Bacteria > Bacillota > Sulfobacillia > JAJZYS01 > JAILZS01 > JAILZS01. The sequence continues at coordinate 28,650 of JAILZS010000026.1, forward strand.
CCACCGGTATGCGTAGGCTGTACCGGCGGACGCGCCCCATCGGCGGAGAATCGGTACCGCGTGCTCGTGGACGTCGCGCCGCCAGTGCATGCCAAGTGCAAGCCCGTCAGCCCTGAGGCGGCGCCGCTAGTGTGGCCTCCCGCCCGACCGTGACAAGCGATAGGGAGAGCACCGTAGCCACGCCGATGAAGACTGCGGCGTAGCCGAAGGCGCCGACCAGCAATCCGCCGAGCATGGGCAGCACCAGGCTGGGGGCCGTCAGCGTGCCGACGAGTCCGGTGTAGGTGGCGCGCAGCTGTGGCGGCGCGATGTCCACGAGCACGTTGTTAAACGCCAGCGTGCGGCTGTTCACAGCGGCGCCGAGGAAGGCGAAGGTGAGAACGTAGGCGCCGGGAGCCAGGTGTACCAGAATGAGGGCGACAACCGGCAGCGCCGCCCCAAGGGCCATGCACGCCCGGAGGACCGAGGCGCTTCCCAGCCGGTCGTTCATCGCTCCCCAAACGACGTTGGACAGTGCACCGCCGACGACCTGGACCATCGTGTACAGGGCGGCTGCGCTCGCCGGCACGTGCAGACTCGTCTCGGCGAGCAGCATGTAGAACGGCAGGATCATGAGGTGCAGCGACGCCAGGTTCTCCACAGCCACCAGGGCGCGCAGGTCGGGCGCCCCTCGCCACAGTGGCGGCATAGCCCGCAGGTACGCAGAGAGCGGCGGTCGCCGGGCGCCGGCTTGGGGCGCCTCCTGCACGAAGATGAAGCCGATGCCGGCCACGGCCATGAACATACCGGCGGCGGTGAACAGCCAGGCGTAGGCGGCGATCGGCGCGCCGTGGCTGCGCCGCAACACGAGCTCCGCGCCGTAGGTGACCGCCAGGGCCGCGAAACTGCCCAGGAACTGCCGGCTGGCGTAGAAGGCGCCGCGCTGTCCGGGCCGGATGCTCTTGCCGTAGATGTCGGTATAGGCGACGCCGCCGAGGCTTCCCCCGAGGGCAAACGTCGCGAGAAGGGCAAAAAGCAGAACGAGGAGGATGCCGCGTCCGCGGTCGGCCAGGACGAGGCCGAGGACGCCGAGGAGGAGGAAACTGCCCGCCCGGCTGTACACCGCCCACAGGAGGAACGCTCGCTTCGGCCATAGGTGGTATACTTCTCTCATGGATGATTTTGTAAGTGTTGGCGAAGCGCGTCGCCGACTTGGGGTGTCGTCCCGTACTTTGCGGCGGTGGGATCAGCAGGGCGTCATCAAGACCATCCGTAGTCCAGGTGGACGACGGATGTTCAGCCTAGAGTCGATCAACCGCTTGGCGGGAGAAAGAAGCGGCGGAAACAGGGCGGTGCTCTATGCCCGCGTGTCTTCCACTAAGCAGAAGCGAGACGGCAATCTGGAGCGGCAAAAAGACCGCTTGCTCGATGCCGCGAGAAAACGGGGATACCGGATCGTCGAGGTGATTACGGAGCAAGCGTCCGGCATCAACGAGAAACGGCGCGGACTCTACCGCATCTTCCGTTTGGCGGAAGACAGCAAGATCGACATTGTGCTGATCGAGTTCCGTGATCGTCTGGCTCGTTTCGGCTATAGCTACATCGAAACGTATCTTGCCGCTCGCAAGGTTCGCGTCGTGTGCCTCGACGATGGTCCACCAGCTTCAGCAGAAAGCGAACTTACACGTGATCTCATCACGATCATCACGGTGTTCTCGGCATGGCTCTACGGGCAGCGCAGCCACGGGTTTCGCAAGAAAGTGACCGATGTGATTCGGGAGCACCACACAAACATGAGGTTGTAGACGCATGGCTCTTGTTGATGCGGCACGCACCATGGTTCTCCCGCTTTGGGGGTCAAATGGTGTCAAGAACAAGGCGCTCGAACAAACGCAAGCCTTGTTCGAGAAGATCATCGCGTTCTACATCCCCGTCTTCATGCAACAGACAAACTTGTGGGACAAGGTCCCCAAGCGGGACAAAGAGACGCGAGCGATCCTCTTCGACCCCGAAACCGGCGAGATCAAGATGCGCGCCCCCACCGCCGACGACGTGCTGAC
>JAILZS010000095.1 GCA_023512375.1 Bacillota bacterium
CGCCGCTCCGACGTCGAGGGGGAGGCGGACCTGGCGGAGGAGGTGGGCCGCCTGGTGGGCTACGACCGCCTGCCCGCGCGCCTGCCTCGGGGGGAGAGCCTCCCCGGCCTCCCCGATCCGGCGCGCGTCTGGCAGGAGGCGCTGGCCGACGCCATGGCGGCGCAGGGGCTGACAGAGGTGGTGACGACCTCCCTCGTGGGTTCGGCGGAGCTCGGGCGCCTGGGCTTCGACCTCGAGAGGTGCGTGCGTCTGGCCAACCCCCTCGGCCCGGACGCCGACGTCCTCCGCCCCTCCCTCCTGCCCGGCCTGTTGCGCGCCCTGCGCGCCAACCTGGAGCGGGGGCGCGAGGGCGTCTGGCTGTTCGAACGCGGCACCGTGACCGAGCGCGCCGACCCCGGCGCCGATTGGCCGTTCTCGGAGCGCCAGGCGCTGGCCGCCCTGGCGCGCGGGCCGCGCCAGGGCCCCGACTGGCGCCGCCCGCCCGAGGAGGCGGATTTCTTCGCTCTCAAGGGCGTGCTGGGCCACCTCCTGCGGGACGCGTACGGGCCAGAGGGGGAGGGGTGGCGCCCGCGTCGCCTGGAAGGGGAGAGGGGATGGGGTGCGCGCCTCCACCCCGGGCGGGCGGCGGCGATCGACGCCGGGGGGCGGACGGTGGCCGTCCTGGGCGAGCTCCATCCTGCCCTGGCGGCGGCGCTTGACCTGGCAGGACCGGTGATATACTTCGAATGGTGGCATGGGAACGGGCCCGCGCCGCGTCAGCGCGCGTCCGCGCCGCCACCGCGATTTCCTGCCGTATCCCGCGACGTGGCGGTCATCCTGTCGGACGCCGTACCGGCGGCGGCGGCGATCGAAGGGGTGCGTGCGGCCGGGGGCCCTTGGCTCGAGGAGGTGCGCCTGTTCGACGTCTACCGCGGCCCGGGCATCCCGGCGGGGACGCGCAGCCTGGCCCTGCGGTTGCGCTACCGCGCGCCCGACCGTACGCTGCGGGAGGACGAGGTGGAGCCGGTGCACCAGGCCGTGCGGGAGGCCCTCGCCGCCCTCGGCGGCACGCTTCGCTCGTGACCCGCGGGGCCAGGCATCGGGCAGGCGCCAAGCCCGCAAGGAGGCCGGTGGAGGCATGGTGGAGGTAAGGAACCGCGACCTGACCAACCCGTTCCACATCGTGCAGGGGCAGTTGAGGGCGGCGGTCGACAACCTGCAGCTGGGCGAGGACGTGTACGAGTTCCTCAAGGAGCCCATGCGGGTGGTGGAGGTGGCCATCCCGGTGCACCGGGACGACGGCCGCCTCACCACGTTTATCGGCTACCGCGCCCAACACACGGATGCCATCGGCCCCACCAAGGGGGGCATCCGCTTCCACCCCGACGTCTCCCTGGACGAGGTGAAGGGCCTGTCCATGTGGATGACGTTCAAGACCGCCGTCATGGGACTGCCGTACGGCGGCGCCAAGGGGGGCGTGATCTGCAACCCCGGGGAGCTCTCGGCGCGCGAGCTCGAGGAGCTCTCCCGCGGTTACGTCCGCCGCCTGGCGGCGGTGCTCGGGCCGGAGCTCGACATCCCGGCGCCGGACGTGAACACGAACCCCCGCGTCATGGGCTGGATGCTGGACGAGTACGACCGCGTGCGGGGGCAGAACACGCCCGGCTTCATCACCGGCAAGCCCCTTGTGCTGGGCGGCAGCGCCGGACGCGAGGAGGCCACCGGGCGGGGCGTCGTGTACACGGTGCTGGAGGCGATGAAACGCCTGGGCCTCGACCCCCGCCGGTCCACCGCCGCCATCCAAGGGTTCGGCAACGTGGGCTCGCACACCGCCGAGTTCCTCCACCAGAACGGCGTCAAGGTGGTGGCGGTGGAGGACGTGCGGGGTGGGGCCATGAACCCGGACGGGCTCGACGTCCCCGCCCTGCTTGCCTACGCCCACCGCAACGGCACGGTGAAGGGCTTCCCGGGCAGCCGCAACATCGGCACGGAGGAGCTCTTCGCCCTGGACGTGGATGTGCTCGTGCCGGCGGCGCTGGAGAACCAGATCACCTCCACCGTGGCGCGCAACGTGAAGGCGCGCATCATCGCCGAGGCGGCCAACGGGCCCACGACGCCCGACGGCGACGATATCCTGCACCAGCGCGGCGTGTTCATCATCCCGGACATCCTGTGCAACGCGGGGGGCGTCACCGTCTCCTACTTCGAGTGGGTGCAGAACACCCAGGGCTACTACTGGACCGAGCAGGAGGTGAACAGCCGCCTCGAGCGCCTCATGGTGACGGCCTTCCAGCACGTGTACGACACCATGCAGGAGCGACGCCTCACCATGCGCGAGGCGTCGTACGTCATCGCCGTGCACCGCGTGGCGGAGGCGTGCGAGGCGCGCGGCTGGCTGCGCCTGCCTACGACGAACGAGATCCCCGCCCCCGCGCTCCATCTCATCGGGCGAGACCGGCCCGTGTGACCTAGATCGGAGTGAGCGTCCGGGCGGCGGTCGGCGCAGGGCCGGCCGCCGCCCCGTCATGTTCAGCGCGCGGCGCGGGAAAGGCTAGGCCGGGGGGATGCACGTGTTGGCAAGTGCGCTCGTGGCCGCGGCGGCGCTCACCGCCGCCCGGACAGCGGGCCCGGTGCACGCGGCCCGGAGCCTACCTCCCCTGGTGGTGGTGGACCCGGGCCACGGCGGCAAGGATGGTGGGGCGATGCACGGCGGGGTGCGGGAGGAGGCCATCAACCTCGAGGCGGCGCGGGCATTGGCGGCGGCGCTCAAGGCCCGGGGATACCGCGTCCTGCTGACGCGCGACATCGGCTGCCGGGAGGCGGTCGCGGCCGCGGCGGGCACAGACATGGCGGCCGACCGCGACTGCCGCGTCAACCTGCGCGACCGCGTCCTCCGCGCCGCCTACCGACGCGCCAGCGTCTTTCTCTCCGTGCACTGCGACCATTACGTGCTGCCGTCGGTGCACGGACCGCGCACCTACTACGGGCGCGGGTCGGAACTGCAGCGCGAGCTGGCGGTGAGCGTCCAGCGCCAGCTGGACGCATTCCGCGACCGCCCGTTCCGGCCGATGGCGAGCGACCACTTCGTCCTCCTCGCCCAACCGCAGGTGCCGGCCGTCACGGTGGAACTCGGCTTCCTCACCAACCCGCGCGAGCGCCGCCTGCTCTCCACCGCCGCGTATCGGCGACAGCTGGCGGAGGCGGTGGCGAGGGGGGTCGACGACTTCGCTCGCGTCCACCCCCTCATGCCGCCGCCCAGCGTCGACGTGGCGGGTGTGGAGCACCTATGGCAGGTGGCGCGGGGGCGCGCCCACGCCGCCGCCCGGGGGGGCGCCGGGGGCGGGGCCTGAAGGGGAAAGATTCAAGGTTTGCCCACCTATCCGCAGCCGTCCACAAAGGTTCCCCCCGCACCCCCCTCCCAAGAACGGCGCCGGCTCCCTTCAACACTCGGTGGGGATCAGGGACCACGCATTCGATCCAAGGGGAGGGATGGCGGTGTCTCTGGTCGGAGCCGCGGCTCCCGCCTTCCGCCTCCCGGCCGCCAAGGGCGGCCCGGCGGCCGCGGTGCCCGCCGGGCGATGGAGCGGATCCCGCGCGCTGATCTACGGTTCGGGCATGGCGTTCGATCGCGAAGAGGTGGAAGCGGCGTTCCGCAGGTACTGGGAGCTGGGGGCCGTCGGCGAGGACTGGGACGCGTGGTGCGACGAGTGCTTCACCGACGACGTCACCTACATCGAGCACATCCTCGGCAACAAGAAGGGCCGTGAGGAGGTGCGGGCCTGGATCAAGCCGACGATGCAGGAGTACGGCTCGATCTACACCGTGTACGAGTGGCACATGGTCGGCGACGACGGCCGCGTCGTCGTCTACATGCAGAACCGGCGCGACAACCCCGAGCCCGGGGCGCCGCCGATCGACTTCCCGGGCATGACGGTCCTCCAGTACGCGGGTGACGGCCGCTTCTCGCTGGAGGAGGACTTCTGGTCCCTGCCCGAGGGCATCGAGACGATGAAGCGCTACGAGGCCGCGTGCCGGGCCCACGATCCCGACCACCCGAACAAGCGGACGCGCCTCGACTGGGGCAACGGCCCCGACTGGACCAAGGGCGCCGCGAGCTACGCGGAGAGCCGCGGCGCCCGGCGCGCGTCGTGAGCGCCTGAGCGATCGGCGGGTCCTGCGGTGCCCGAGGCCCCGCAGATGCAGGCGCTGGCCGAGCGCATCGCGGCGTGGCTGGCGGGCGCGGTGCTCGAGGGCTACGAGCCGCTCGGGTTCACCGCGCTCAAGACGGTCGATCCGCCCCCCGAGGCGGCGCTCGGCGCACGGCTGGCCGGCACCTCGCGCCGGGCGAAGTACGTCGCCCTCGACCTCGACAACGGCC
>JAILZS010000096.1 GCA_023512375.1 Bacillota bacterium
CCTCGGCGAAGCCGACGGGCACGATGAGGGCCCCCAGCATCGCCCCCCAGTTGTTGCCCACGCCGCCGATGAGGACCGCGGCCCACAGGATGAAGGTCTCGTTGGGGAGCATGGCCGACGGGTTGAAGGCGGTGGAATACTCCCCCAGCAAGGCACCCCCCACGCCGGCGATGAAGGAACCCACCAGGAAGACGAGGAGCTTGAGGGCGAACGTGTTGCGGCCGAAGGCCTGGGTGACGCCCTCGTCCTCCCGGATGCCGCGCAGGACGCGCCCCAAGGGGGAGCGGCGGATGCGCTCCATGGCCAGGAAGACGACGGCCAGGACGACGAGGGTGATGGCGCCGAAGTACAGCTGCTGGCCCACCGACGACAGGTTGGGCGGCACCGGCTGGGGGATGCCGAAGATGCCGTCCCAGCCGTTGAAGAAGGACGTCTCGTTGCCCACGATCGTGTATACGACCTGCCCGGCGGCCACGGTGACGATGGCCAGGTAGTCGCTGCGCAGCCTGCCGAGCGCCGTCACGCTCACCAGGAAGCCCAGGACGGCGGCGGCCAGGCCGCCGCACAGGACGTTGACGGGGAAGGGCACGTGCGCGCCCAGGATGTAGGTCATGAGGCTTCCCGGCGCGGGCGGCCCGATGCTGAGAACGCCGCTCACCAGGGCCCCCATGGCTACGAACGTGATGTAGGTGAAGTTGAGGATGCCCGTGTACCCGAACTGGAGGTTGAGCCCCAGGCAGAGCATGGCGTAGATGGCCGTCAGCGGGAGCAGAGAGGCGAGGTACGTCATCAGGCGCGCCCCCTCGAGGCGAAGAGTCCCTGCGGCCGCACGAGGATGAGGACGATCATGACCACGAAGGCGATGGCCTGGGCGTAGGCGCTGTCGATGAAGCCGCCCGCCACCTCGGTGACGAGGCCGATCACGAGCGCCCCCAGCATGGCGCCGTAGGGCTTGCCGATGCCGCCCATGATGACGACCGAGAAGACGAGGAACAGGAAGAGCGCGCCCACGAGGGGGGTGAAGGAGGAGACGTTGAGGGCCAGGACGACGCCGCTCACGCCGGCGAGAAAGCCCGACACGAGCCACGTGACGTCGGTGACCCGGGCGGTGTCGATGCCGCTCACCTCCGCCAGCTCCCGGTTGTCGGACATCGCCCGCATGGCCTTGCCCATGCGCGTGTGCTGAAGGAGCATGTACACGCCCACAAGGCAGACGGCGGCCACGGCCATGATGACGAGCTGCTGGCCGGTGAAGAGGAACGGCCCGAGCGCGTAGTTGGTCTGCGCCGTCACGGTGTAGGTCTGAAAGTTCGGCCCCCACAAGGACTGGATGCCGTTCTGGATGACGAGCGACAGCCCGAGGGTGACGATGAGCATGGTGAGCAGCGGTACGCGCCGGTCCAAGAAGGGCTGGAAGAGGACGCGGTTGACGGCGACGGCGAACACGGCCACCGCCACGCCCGCTACGGCCATGGCCAGGTAGATGTTCACCCCGTGGGCGTTGAGGAGAAGGGCGACGTACGCGCCCAGGGTGGCGTAGTCGCCGTAGGCGAAGTTGACGAAGTTCGTCACCCCGAACTGGAGCGACAGGCCCACCCCCGACAGGGCGAGGACCGACGCCGTGACGAGTCCGAAGCCGACGGACAGGAGGAGCGCGTTCACGTTCCCGCCTCCTCCGCCGCCTCGACCACCAGGCGACCCCGGTCCACGACGACCTCGCCGTCGTCCAGGGTGACCGTGGGCTCCAGCACCACGATGTCCATGTGCACCCCGGCCGCGGTGCGCCCGCTCAGGGTGAGGTTGTCGCCGATGCCGACGTGGGCCGTGCCCCACGCCTTCTTCGCCTCGCGGATGCGGTCGAGGACCGACCAGCGGTTGGTGCCGATGGCGAACTCGCCCACCACGGCGGCGTCGCCGCCCGCCTCTTCGAGCATGCGGGCGAAGAGCTTCGCCTCGCGCCCTCCCTCCACGGACGTGAACCGTCCGCCCTCGATGCGGGCCCGGAAGGGTTCCCGCCGGTAGCCGATGTCCCGTCGCTCCAGGACGAAGGGGTCCACCAGCACGCCCTCCACCGACCCCTCCACGGGGGCGATGGCGGCCTCGCCCCCGGGCAGGGAGGTGAAGCCGCCGGGCGGCGGCACGTCGCCCCCGAGGGAGAAGCTCCGACGGCCCTCGATGGACAGGCGGATGTCCGTCCCCTGCGGGGTGGTGAGGCGGGCGGTGCGGGCGCGGTCGAGGCGCCGTCGCACGGCGGCGGTGAGGGCGTTCACCTGGCGGTAGTCGGCGAGAAGGCCGCCGGAGAGCATCGCCGCCTCCTCCAGGCCCCAGATCTCCACCAGGCGGCGGCCCTCGCCCAGGGCGCGGCGGAAGGCGTCGGTGTGCACGAGGGCGTAGCTGGCGGCGGCGATCGTCACGTCGGCCGCCGCCATGGCGGCGGCCACCGCGGGCGGCGGTTCCTCCCCCCCGACGCGGGGCGTGGGCATGGAGATGACGCTAGGCCGTCCTCCCTCGCCCGCCGCCACGGCGGTCAGGGCGTCGATGCAGGCCGGGGGGCGTCCGCCGTCGGTGACCACGAGCACCTCCTCGCCGGGCGCCACGCGCAGGATGTCCCGCACCACGACGCGGGCGGCGGACACCAGTTCATGCAAGGCGGCCACATGGTTCCCTCCTGTGGGGCGGGATCGCCCGTGCGCCCCCTGGGCGAGCAGGCGATCCCGCCGCGCGACTTGGGACCGTGAGCGTCAGAACTTCTCCAGCGCCGTGTCCGGGATGGTGGCGATGGCCTTGAGCTGCTCGTTGGGACCCCAGACGTAGACGCTGAAGGGGCCGACCACGTTGTGCCATTGGTTGAAGTCCACCGTGCTGGCGGCGCCCTGGTAGTTGATCTTCTTGCCTTCGCGCAGGAGCTTCAGACCCTGGGCGTAGGAGTACACGGGGATGCCCGGCGGGTTGGACACCCGCGTGACGTCCTTCACCCACACCGATCCCTTCGTCGTCCCTGCGAGGTCCATGGCCAGGGCGGCGACGATGACGGCGTCGTACTCCTCCGGCGCCAGGTTGGCGGGGGCGGACAGGTGGTTGACCTTCTTGTTCCAGGTGTTGAACACGGTGGCGGCGGGGTCGTTTTCCAATGCGCCGTTGGTCATGTAGTTGTTCGTAGTCGCCGTCTTGGCGCCCACGGCCTTGTACACGTCAGTGGTCGACTCGATGTTGCTGCCGATCCAGTGCGTCTGGGCGTCGAACCCGAGCTGGTTCACCTCGGAGAAGAAGGTCCCGGCCGTCTGCGGGTCGAGCTGGTAAAAGACGACCTGGGGCTTGGCCTGCACGAGGCGCAGCACCTCGCTGCGGTACGAGCTGGCCTGGGGCACGACGGCGATGTTGGCCAGGATCTTGCCGCCGTGGCGCTGGTAGGCCTGCTCGATCGGGGCGACCAGGGTCTGCGCCGATGAGGCGGTGGTGAACACCAGGGCGGCGGTCATCCAGTGCTCGTGGATGGCCCAGTAGGCCATGGCGGTGCCCTGCACCGAGTCCGCCGGGGTGGTGCGGAAGAAGTAGGGGTCGGTCTCGTGGTTGAGGGCGGTGGTGCCGCCCTGAATGAAGATCGGCACCTGGGCCTTGGTGGCGATGGGGATGAGGGCCGGCCCGGCGTTGGAGGTGGGCCCGAACTCGGCCACGATGTGGTCGACGGACAGGAGCTTGCGGAAGGCGGGCACGGCGTCCACCGGGTCGCTGGCGGAGTCGGCCTGGAAGACCTGGAGCGGGCGGCCCAGCACGCCGCCGGCGGCGTTGATCTCGGCCACCGCCGCCTTGACGCCGGTGAGCTCGTCGGGGCCGTCGAAACTGATGAAGCCCGTGAACGGTCCCATGAAGCCGACGGGGATGGGGGGGCCGCTGGCGCGATGGCTGCTCCCGGCCAGGGACGGGGCGCCCACGGCGCCCACCGCGAGGGCCGCGGAGGCCAGGGCCGCAAGCCAGGTACGGACGCGAGGATGGGCCATGTGCCACTACGCTCCTTTCGCGCGCGAGATGGCGATCTGCACAGGCCGGCGGCAAGCCGGCGCGGCGACGGCCGACGGTGCGAACATTCCGACCCTTTGGCGGGCACCACCCCCTCTCGGGCGGGGCCGCGCTACCGGGCGGCCGCGGGCGCCCGCCACAGGGGCGCCAGGCGGTCGGCGGCGCGCGCCGCGGACGGAAGGTCGCGCACGGCCTCGAAGGCCTTGCGCGCCTCCTCCTCCTCCATGGTGCCGCGGGCGCAGTCGAGAAACTTGGCGAGCAGCGCCTCGGGATCGAGGGGGTTGGTCGGGTAGCCGCGCGCCCACTCCGCCTCGCC
>JAILZS010000027.1 GCA_023512375.1 Bacillota bacterium
GACAGCCGGTGCGCATCCTGGCGATCGGCGATGGCGGTAGCTGGATCTGGCCGCGCAGTGCGTTCGTGGCCGGGCCGAACGATGAGGTCGTCGAGATCCTGGACTTCTTCCATGCCAAAGAGCATCTGGGGGACCTCGCGAAGGCGCTGAAACGAGATGAGAAGGCGGCCCAGGCATGGGCCGAGCGCTGGGCCGACCGCCTCCGTGACGAGGGACCCTGGCCCGGGATCGAGGAGCTGACGGGCATGAAGCCGCGCGGAAAGGAGCAGAGGAAGATCCTCAGGCAGACGCTCAGGTACCTTGAGGACAACGCCACACGCATGGACTACCCGACGTATGCGGCTCGGGGCTGGCCTTTGGGGTCGGGAATCGTCGAGTCCACGTGCCGGCTGGTCTCGAATCTGCGCACGAAGGAGCCCGGGATGCGCTGGTCGCACGGCGGCGTACAGGAGGTCCTCACGCTGCGCGCCCTACGGATGTCCGCCTTCGAGTCCTGGAACCACTTCTTCGCCAGCGCGCCCCAAACCCGGCGACCACCCGTTCGTTCCCTGACCTACGCCGCGACCGCGCCAGCCGAGGCGGCCTGACGACTATCCCCGAATGTGATGTGCGCCCCCTGCCCGGTCCCTTCGGCCTACGGCCTCCGGGACCGGGCACCCCTGCGGTTGCATGGACCTCTACCGCGCTCCGGGGGCCTCTACCGTCGACTCCCTGTTCCACCACTCCGTGAGAATCCAACCATATGTCGGGTAGTCCATGCGCGCAGAGTTGTCCTCAAAGTACCTGAGCGTCTGCCTGAGGATCTTCCTCATGCTTCTTGCCGTGCGGCTTCATGCCCGACACTGCCGCGATGGTGCAAGAGCCCAAGCCGGTTTTGCAAGGACGTTCGGACGAAAGGCCGAGCAACGGGGACTGCGCTACTGCCATCGAGGCCGTCGTCTACCTACCGCGGTCTGAATTCCGATTGTCGCCTGCGACGCCTCGTATAGCCTCGGAGAGTTGCTTGAGGCGTTTGTCAATCGAGTTGATTGCGTATGCCTGCTCAGACACCTTGGCTGAGATCTCACTGCACAGAGTGTTCAAGCAATCGGAGGCCTCCTTGGCGAGATTCACAGGGCTCTTGTATGCCTGCCAGTCACCAGGTGTTGCGCTCTTAAGTTCACGCAAGGCCGTCGCGTACTTGTCAGCGGCCTGATTAGCGGCAGGAATCCACTTGAGTTCACCTCCGGCCCTCGCTGCGCGGCTGATTGATTCCTCTAAGAGGCGTCGGTCAAAGTCAAAGTCCCAGGGCCGCGCCCCATATTCTTCAGGCGCTCTGTTGGTAAGGTTCGCAATAATATCCGCGCGCTTTCCCACACGCTCTGCCTCGATCAAGGCTATCACGAACAAATCGTATAGACGCGCTCGCTCCAGGCGCTCGACAGTAAAGACTTGTAGTTCCTGGATGCGTGCTTGACGTTCGGCGATGGCCGTTTGCTGCTCTACCGTCGCGCTTTGTTTCTTGAGTATGTCCGTTTGGTCCTGACTGATCTTCGTTTGGTGTTCGGCCGTCTTGTTCTGCTTCAGGCTGGCTTTCACCAGCAAAGCCGTCAGCAGGACGAATGCGATCGCGCTCAGAATAGAGGCGGCATTGGCGCCGTACTGCAAGTCCGCTGCCCACCACGGTGTTGTCATGGCTCATGGGTTCGTGTTGTGGCAGAGCTTCCCTGCTCACGCTATCGATTGGATCCAGCATACATACTTCGAGGTCCAGAGGCATGGGATGATCCTCCCGGAGAATGCCCCGAACGGTGTTGAACAAGGCAAACACCAGGGTGGTGACCAGCGGGCCAGGGACCCGTTGGTGAGAAGGGAAGGACCCGCCCTTGGCGAGCCAGCGTGCCGACAGCACTGGATCCCAGCAGCTTGATACCATCTCCCACGAGATCTCGACGCGCCTGGGGGAGTTCGAGGCGGCCCTGCGGGTGGTCGATGCCCTGCGTGCCGTGGTCGACGCCGGCGGTCCCGCGGACAGACGTCGCAACGCGCTGCTCAGGCACCTGCTCGGCGCAGAGCCCAAGGCCCGCGTGTCTGGCGCCCCCTCGAGCAGCTCAGCCGGCGCCCCCTCGCCCTCCGCCGCACCGCTCGACCTCGCGTCCCGCATGCTCGAGGCGTTGCCCGTGCCCGTCATCGCCACGGCAGCGTACCGCAGTAGCGACCAGGTAGGCGTAGCACCGTAGACCGTCGCTCGGTCTGTGCGTCACCGACGGCGGCGGCGCCCGCGACCGCGAGGGCGCCGACTCGTTTCCCGCCTGCCTCAGCGCCCACGCCGACCCCTACGTCGAGTGCGCGGTGCTCTCGCATCTCACCGGTAGCCCCGCCCAGGCGGTGAAGACGCGCCTGCGCGCCGCCTCGGCCTCACGGGCCGTGAGGGCGAGGCGGCGCTCACGAGGATCCTGGCCGAGCTCGAAGGGCGCGCGCAGGGCACCTGCCAGACCTTGAGCCGCCATCTGGAAGGCGTCCTGGCCGTGCGGCGGCTCCACCTCCCGCGTGTCCTCAAGCGCTCGCTCAGCCGCGGCGCACTCGTTGCCACCTGCGCGCACGAGCCATGCGCCCTTGCTTCCCACGTCCCAGCCAGCAGGACCACTACTCTACGGCATCGAAGCTGGCCTGCCATATTGCGTCCCCTGCTATATCGCCATCTCAAAGGCACGGTGAACATGTTCAAGAGCAATCCTGGTATCACGGTGATCCTAGGCGCTGGCGCCTCAGCACCGACCGTTCCCACAGCTCAAGACTTGACTCGCCTTCTATTTGATACACAGACAATCGACCAAACTGCTGCTAATACCCTCCGTCGTATTTACGACGACCTGATCACCGACCAGCAGCGCAGCCAAAGCTCGCTACAAACACAAGACCAACAAATAACCCTACCGACCTTTGAGGACATCATAGGCGAGGCATGGGCGCGCCACTCGTCTTTACCCCGAGGCCATCTTTCCCAACAAACGTATGTTTGGGCAATTCACTGTGCTATGAAAGCGATCTTCTTTGAGATCTCCGTGAGAGCTGCGAATGCAACCGATCCGCCGCTACGTAGAGTGTTGGAGACCATCGGTACTATCAACGCCCCTCTAACAGTTGCCACACTGAATTGGGATGATTTGCCGCTACAATGCGACATAGGGTGGTTCGACGGCTTCCGACGCACCCATGAGCCTCCTTGGTACTTTGAATCGGATTTCGCATGCGGGGTACGCAAGCACAGACATCGCTTGCTGTGGCTGCATGGATCGCCCCACATTATCAGCTCCACGCCGCTAGATGCCGAACCTTGGCGGAGCGTTTTGCAGTGGGATGATCGCAAGATAAATCAAAACATCTACGAATGGTCTCTTTACATCGAGGACCTTTCTCGGTCGTTTCATTTCGACGCCGAGAATTCCTGGACACTTGCCCTCCCGGTCATTGTCGGTACGATGAAGCCGCTACAGATGTTTCGCCAGCCATTGCTTGCCTACTGGAGCACGCTTTCTACATCCCTTCATAGCACCCGATCGATAATTGCCATCGGATATCGGGGGGGAGACTCGCATTTGAACTCGGTAATCGTGGACGCTCTAAGACATTCCCATGTTCTTAGGCGGATCATCTGGATAAACCGTTGGGACAGGGATTGTCCGGAAAACCGCAATGAACTGGGCGCTACCCTCCGAAAAGTCTTTGGCTGGCAATTCGCCACAAGCCTCCACCAATCAGTTGGCACCGGCTTCAGATCCATGAAACTCGTGGGTACAGGCGGTCGTCGGCCTGTCGTCGATGTCGTCGCAAACATGGAGGGCATGGAGCAGTTCGTCGGCCAACATGGCGGGGAGCGCTTGGATGCCTTGTCCGCACTCCTTTCCTGGTAGTTCACACCAATTTTGTTACGCGGTGCGATGGGCAACTCATCGGTCTGCCTTCAGAAGTTCAAAGCGGGCAAAGACGGTCACAAGGCTCCTTCGGTGCCAAGGTGAGGTCATGCCCCCTCAGTCTAATCTCACTATCGCCTGCTACCATCTGCAAGTGCGGCTCCACCACCTGGCCCACCTACGTCGTCCGGCGCGACCCCGCGGACCGGTATCGTCCTGGGCCAGGGAGCCCGCGGCTCGAACGATATTCCGGTGGTGTGTCAGATGAAAGTCGTTCTCGAACCCTTGCTGGCCGCGATACGCCTTTGGCAGGGAGTCGATGGACTGGCGCATGTCGGTGGCTCCATCGGAAAATGGCACCGGGCGCTGCCCGGTGGGCCTTGGGGTCCACCTCCCCCAGACTTGGCACCACGGGTGAGGGTGCCAGCTGACGTGGCCCAAGGCGCAGCCTCAGATCCTCTCCTGAGATCCTCAACGGAGGGCTATACGTGGCAATTCTAGGTATCAGGGTCGTGTCCGTCCCTGTTCGCGACCTGGACCGAAGCCGCCGTTTCTACGAGGACGCCCTTGGCTTCGAGGTGATAGCCGACCAGGAGTTCGCGGCCGGCAGGCGCTGGATCCAGCTCCGCCCGCCAGGCGGGGGGACCACGGTGACGCTGGCCACCTGGACCACGAACATGCCGCCGGGCGGCCTCGAGGACGTGTACCTGGCCTGCGACGAGATCGAACCGTTGGTCGCGGCGTTGCGCGAGCGCGGAGTCACGTTCGACGACGGGCCCTTCGACACCCCCTTCGGGAAGTTCGCCCACTTCCGCGATCCGGACGGCAACCGCTGGGTCCTGCATGAACCGTAGGCACGACGCCGAAGGATTGCGGTTCCTCACCACGGCCTCCACCCCTCCGGGCGGAGCTCCTCCGGCACGGTGATCCCCTCCCTCACAAGCACCGGCGACCGGTAGCGGTGCACGGTGTCCGCCGTCTCGCGGGATAACGGCCCCACCACCTCGTGCGCGCCGAGCATCCTCCGCGACCCGTCCGGGGCGTCCTCCCACCCCGTCTGCCGCCACAGGATGAGCGGGTGCAGCGGCTCCCCGCCCTCCTCCGCGACCGCCTCCGGCGAGCGCACCTCGTACACCCCGGTCATGAACCGCTGCCTCGTCGAGGGGAACGACTCCAGGAAGAACACGAAGTCCAGGTTGCGCGTGACCTCCGCGAACACGTCCTCCTTGCTCTCCCCGATGCCGATGCCCTCGCACAGGCGCGACAGGACCGCCTTCGCCGTCCGGCTGTGGAGCGACGACGCCCCGCCCTGCTGGCACGAGCGCCAGGTCATGCGCAGGTCGGCGATCTCGTCGGCACCCCGGACCTCGCCGTACATGATCCGGTCCACCCCCTGCCGGAGGGTCGCCCGCGTGAGGTCGTGCATGCTCGCGTGCGAGGCCACCTCGGTCGAGAAGATGTGCAGGTGCTGGGGGCTCTGCAGGCGCAGCTCCTCGGTGTCCTCGGTCACCTGGATGCGGTCCTCGGGCGGGAAGAACTGCGCGTAGGCCCGGATGTAGGTGGTCTTGCCAACGGCCACGCTGCCGGCGAACACCACGTTCACGCGGCTTCCCGCCGGCACCCGGCAGAGGCTCTTCACGAGAAGCGAGATCGCGCCGAGCTCGACCAGCCGGTTTCGGCAGGTGGGCCTGGCCGTCAAGGTCCATGGAGGTGCGGCAGGAGGTTCCGCGCGCCGGCGTCGAAGGTACCGGCGAAGCTCGTCGACGAGAGGCGCGAGTGTGCCGGAGAGGAGGAAGAAGCGCAAGGCCAAGGCGTCGAGGCTGGGACGAGGGCTCGGGGAGTACGTGCGTGCGCTCCGGAGGGCGGCGGCCGCCGCCCTCGCCGAGCCTCCCACGGCGTACCGCATCCAGACGGGGTGGGAGGACTGCGGCATGGCCAACATCGTCGCCATCTGGCGCCCAGGGTCGACCGGCCTCGTGGCGGGTTACCTGTTCGGCCTTCTAGGGCTCGGAGTGAAGGATGGCTACCTCGGTGTCCTCGAGAGCCGGGCCGATCGGGCTCGCCTTGAACGCGTGGAATGGGAGACCTGCCCGCTCGAGACGGCGCAGGAGCTCGTCTTCGGCGGCCTCGAGTGGGCGGTGCGGCACGGGTTCCGGGTGCCCCGAGGACGCCCTCGACGCGCTCAAGGTCCTGCCGCCCCCGACGAGGAGGCCGGACCCCTCCCGATTCGGCGGGCAGGACGGGGGGCCGTTGCTCATCCTCCGTAACCCCGCGGAGATAGTGGAGCACCCAAGGGCACGACGGGCCGTGATGCCGTTACGTCGCCGCCCGCGACGAGATGCGGCGCCGAGCCTGGATGGCGACGGGACGAGGCGCCCGAACGGCGGGATGTGTTCTGCCGCCAGGGTGCGGCGTTCCTCGAGCTGCTCTGCGTAAGCGCCTCCGGGATGCTGACGTAGCGCTTCGGAGAAAGGATGAGAATGTCGGTGAGGAGTGGGGGAGACGCCCCGGAGCGGGTGGAGCTCGTGCGGGTCCCTGCTGAGGACCGGTCGGTCCTGCGGAACCTGGTCGGCCTGTACCTCTACGACCTAAGCGAGTACACCGGCCCGGATGTGAACGAACACGGCCTGTACGAGTACCCGCGCCTCGACCAGTACTGGCTTGACGAGAGCTGCCATCCTCTCCTGATCCGGGTGGACGGCCGCATCGCGGGGTTCGTGCTCGTGCACCAGCACGACCTATTGCAGGAGCGCCGTCACGTCGTCGCCGAGTTCTTCGTGATGCGGAAGTACCGGCGCAGAGGCGTGGGGACGAGGGCGGCCCGGCTCGTCTTCGACGCGTTCCCCGGGCCGTGGGAGGTTTCGGAGCTACCCGAGAACGAGCCGGCCCAGGCCTTCTGGCGACGTGTCATCGCCGCCTTGACCGACGGCGCTTACACCGAGACGGTGGTGGACGGCCGACCTGTGCAGTATTTCGACTACCCTACGAAGACGAAGCAGACGGAGCGACCGGGACCCTGATCTTCGAAGCCCGAGCTGCTGGAGGAGTGAGCATGGACTTACATATTCCACCGACATAATCGGCCATACGTGGTAACCTCTTCCTATAGATGATTTTGTTAGTGTTGCTGAAGCACGTCGCCGTCTCCGGGTGTCGTCCCGCACATTGCGACGCTGGGATGCGCAAGGTGTTATCAAGACCATCCGCAGTTCGGGTGGACGGCGAATGTTCAGTTCGGAGTCGATCCATCATCTGGCTGGAGAGCGAAGCGGGGGGAACCGACACCCTCGCCAAATCTCATGCCGGCCGCGCGACGCCGGGGCACAGTACGGGATCGCAATTCTTCGGACCCCCGCCGTCGGCTAGGCGTGCTACACCTGTGTGCCCGACAGAATGCGTGACATTCCGATGCGCACCCAGCGTAAGGGAGACGACCGCCATGAGGGCAACGACGACAAGTAGAGGCTTCATCCGAACCACCTCCTGACGACATTTGATCGCGGAAGGAGAAACGACGACAGCCGGCGTACCAACGGGTTTGATGAATACTCGCGCCGATAGTCTTGGCAGTATATTCCGCGTCCACCGAGAGCTACGCGGGCTCACGGTCCGAGAAGTCGCTCAAACCATGAGGGTTAGCGTTGGACACCTATACTCAGTCGAATCCGGTTCTCGACAAGCCTCTCCGAAGTTGGCCGTGCGTCTGGCTCTGTTCTTCGACCTCCCGATGAAGGACTTTGTGACGATCCTTCTCAAATGCGAATCGCGGTGCGCCACACTGTGCAAGTTCGCAGAAACACTTAGCGATTACGGTTGCCTGGCGGCTGCGCAAGTTGTTTGGAACGCAGCGTCTGCCTTAAACCGATCGACGTATCACTCTCGTTACGCTGGTCGGATATATCACGGACAGGGAAAGGCAGCGTATCTACTTGGAGATTACCGAATTGCCGCCAAGTACTTCGAACGCATGGTGCACGCTGCTCAGCACGATCCGCGGTCCAATAAGTTGGGCATCGCTTACTATGATTATGGTCAAACCCTGCATGCTTTGGGACACCAAGCAAAAGCGCTGCAAATGTATGCCATGGCATTGCAATGCTTCGCACTGAACCGCTCCGTATTTAACATTGGCGTCGTGAGGCACGCGCGTGGCTTACTTCTTCTCGAAGCCGGCTTTTACGATGAAGCGCTAGCCGACTTTCGGTCGAGCGTCCACTGCTTTCGCGGCGCACCAAACCGGTATTTCGAGGCTATCCTTGGAATGGGATCGGCCAATCTCGGCCTCGGGCAATTAGACAATGCCGAGCGAGCATTTGTCGCTGCTCGGAAGAAGTGCGGCACAAAATACAACGAGGCACGGGCTCTAACGCATCTCGCTGTTGTCGAGAGGCAGCGAGGACATCTGGAAAACGCCCAACGTTATTCGGCCATGGCACTCGATATATTTGCGGCCGAAGAGGCACAGCTGCCCGCTTATCAAGCAGCATTGCTTGAAGCCGGCGTGATTGCCGGCTTACGTGGAGACGCTGCCAAGGCAACCAAGTATATTCTAGAAATTGATGCCAAAGGCGCCATTCAAGACGCCAGCGATGCCGGCGCCTTCTTGCTACTGAGTACGGCCCTAGGTATTTGGCCGAAGCATCAGGGCGACAACTATTCTATTCGCGATGACTATACACGCCGTACTGCTGCTGCGCTAGCTATCTTGAGAACCGCACGCCTTGGTTCTCCCACGTAGGCTGCGGATGCCGCTAGCATGTGCGGTGCGCTGGCGAGGAGCGTGAGTTGCGTTGTGTAAAGCGAAACGGGTGTTGCGGTGCTGAAACACGTATAGCTTCAGGGGTTGACAAGCATGCCCTGCTGGCAAGTGCGGTGGTTGGATTTTATTTTGTACGCCTGACCGCCCTGAAGGGGGAGGTGACCGCTGCTCGCGCTTGTACCCCACGCCCACTACCGTCGAGCGATTGAGGAACACCTCGCTGCCCTGGCGAGCCAAAGCGCCCTGCGTCCCAAGGTCCACGGCGACCCGATCGGCTCCTTCTACGCCCTCGCGACCCGCGCGCCTTCCGCCGCTGCTACCGGCGGGGCAGCCCGCTAGCCAGGCATCCCGCCGTCCTTCTGCGCATTGACAGCGGCGAAGCGACCCTACCGTCCTGTCTCCGGTTCTTTCTCCTGAGGGATGTGGATGAAGCAGGAGCCGTAGCAGGGGGGTGGGAGCTGCGCGGTGCAATGGATGGGCGCCAGACCTGCAAGGTGGCTCACGGCGCCGATGCATGGGAGAGGGAATACGATCGCCGGCCAGCGTCGAGCCTCAAACAACCGCAAGCACAACAACCCGGGGCTCGAGGCCAGGAAGAAGCATCCGCCTACATCCGGTCGTGTCCGCACTGTACGTCCTTACGGCGGCCACGCATAACGCCCTCGAGCGGTTCAGGGCCGTCGACGGCCAAGCTCTGGTCCGGTCCTAGGTGCCGCCGATCACGGCCGCGGCGTGCGCTTGCCCGTAGCCGCACCCCTCAACCCTACCCGCATGAGTTCAGCAAAAAGCCGCCGGCCGCTAGTCATGGCCTCCCTGTCAGTTACCCGCGTATCAGGGCAACGGTATACCGTCTCGGCACTTCTCCACACTTTGCAGCCGCATCCCGACATCTCTTGAATTCATCAAGTTGGGAAGTCATGCTCCTGTACTGACTCTACCATGTCTTCTACGTTGTTCTTGGGCAATCCACAGGTTAGGTCACAACCACCACAAGAGAGGAAGGCGATGGGTAGTCATGAATTTGCATAGGCTGATTGTGACCACGCTTACCACGTCGAGCTTACTCGGGACCATATTGATAGGTACCGCTACCGCAGCGACGGTTCCGACCGTCGTTCCCATCAATCGGCCCGACACTGTTGCGGGACAGGTCATTCCCGTGGGCTACGAAGTGGGAGAGTCCATCATCTATCCCGGACTAGGTGGGTATAGCATTCTAGCTAACCCCGCACTCAAATGGACTATCCCCATGAAGCAAGCTTACATAGCCAACCACGAACCGCAGCAGGATCTCGCCGCATTCCTGTCGTCCTCTTACGCCCACTCCCCGGAAGCCGCCTTGGCACATAGACCCCTCTTTACACTTCACCCCTCGGGCACGCTGCGATCCTCCAAACTCACACCGCCTGCCAACATCTCCCCCTTCGTCAATAGTTGCGGTTGCTCGCTAGGTTCCCACACATTCGACTCCGGGCAGTACTTCTCCGTTGGGGGCATCTCCGAAGGTGGGTTTACCGGCGACGCTTCGGAAGTGTTCACAGACCTGGGCGATGCGGGCGGTACCGACTTGGATTATCCCTACTACTATGCGCAGTGGGGTAACCTTTATACTTACGTGGAGGACCTCCAGACCACATACCCAAACGAGAGCGTTGCCCTCCAGGTCAGCTGGACGTTCTCCGGGCTAGGCGTCAGTGTGAGCTGGCCACCTAGTGTATCAGTGCAGGGCAGTCAGTACGTATGGCAGTCGTATGACCAGCCCACTTGGTACTACGCATTTACAACATCACAGTCGGACTTCATTTCCTCCTCGTCCCTGCTCGCTACACAGACGGGAACCCAGTACACGTACATCGGCACCGTTAACATCAACTATTACGGCACCGGCGAAGGAGCCGCCGGCAGTCATAGCGAAGGCTGGAGCGGCGGTTCCATCAACGGCGACTACGTGTCTGGTTAGCCGAACCCATCCAGACAAGTATCGCCTGGGCCAGCGATGCCCAGGCGATACTCTCGCAATCAAAGTACGGGCGTGACACCCTCCAATTTGTACGGCTGGTCTCTCCCTCTAACCCACACTAGAAGAGACATTCGCCCTTGCTTAGCGACAGGAACACTACGACGAAGCATAATAATGGTAGTTCCTAACCTGCCACGCTGACTCCAGTGCCATGGCGGTTCCCCAGGAAACGTCCAAGTAACAACAACACGTTCCATTGGCGAAACAGTATTCACCACTATGGTTGCATCCAACGCTCCTGAGCGCGATACTTCATATCCCACATACCATCCTATGGGCCTAACGCCGCCGTGAACGTTGCTCGGCTTCGTTCGGTACATGGTCGCCGCTACTGCACATGCTAAGAGTACAATTGCCAAGGCAATTCGGCGATGCATGCGCCCACCTCCTCGTCATGGCGGGTGGTTGACCCATTTGACATACCCAGTAACGTTAATCTACACCCTATGACATGGTACGCGCCATCTTGCACGGTGTATCTCATTTAGCCCCTCACGCAGCGCTGTCCGCCGTTGGACGGTTCCCTATTCCGCTATCCAATCGACGGCCTCGGAACCACGTACGTTTTCCGCCATTTCTCTTCGAAGCTGCGCTAAATCAGGTTGGCCGTCCGAACGTGCCTGCGCCGCCATGCAGGCAAGCTGAGGTGGAACAGACTTGCTTACACGTCTTCTACGATGCCGCATGCCGCCGAAGGGTGGAGCCGCTCGAAATTGACCAGTGCCTCAGCCGTCTGTATGGCGTGCTTGGGCATGGGCGCCTCCCGCGGCGCCCGTAGACTGAACAGCGGCGCCAAAGGTTTGAGCGCCGGCCCTTCGACTTAGATCCTAATTGTCACCGGCCCTCGCGAACACCTAACCAACTCACAGGAGTGATGAGAAATGCCACAGCGCCAAGCAAGTCCTGGGGAGCGTCCTAGAGCGTGCTCATCAGGCAGGCAGCGGGGTCCTGTGTGAACCGGCTTCGACCGCGACCGGCGTTCCCGTGAACCCTCGGTGTCAGGCCGTGACCAGCGCCTGAGGGCGTACCAGGCGGACAACAGGAAGACGCCGGGCCTTCTCGACCGGGTCGGAAGGACCAACGCTCAGCGGGGAGCTCCCCCGCCTCACCACGGCCGCCACCCTTCCGGCCTGAGCTCCTCCGGCACGGTGACGCCCTCCCTCACGAGGATCGGCGAGCGGTAGCGGTGCACGGTGTCCGCCGTCTCGCGCGAGAGGCGCCCCACCACCTCGTGCGCGCCGACCATGCGCCGCGACCCGTCCGGGGCGTCCTCCCACCCCGTCTGCCGCCACAGGATGAGCGGGTGCAGCGGCTCCCCGCCGTCCTCCGCGATCGCCTCCGGCGAGCGCACCTCGTACACCCCGGTCATGAAGCGCTGCCTCGTCGAGGGAAACGACTCCAGGAAGAACACGAAGTCCAGGTTGCGCGTGACCTCGGCGAACACGTCCTCCTTGCTCTCCCCGATGCCGATGCCCTCGCACAGGCGCGACAGGACCGCCTTCGCCGTCCGGCTGTGGAGCGACGACGCCCCGCCCTGCTGGCCCGAGCGCCAGGTCATGCGCAGGTCGGCGATCTCGTCGGCGCTCCGCACCTCGCCGTACATGATCCTGTCCACCCCCTGCCTGAGGGCCGCCCGCGTGAGGTCGTGCATGCTCGCGTGCGCGGCCACCTCGGTCGAGAAGATGTGCGGGTGCTGCGGGCTCTGCAGGCGCAGTTCCTCGGTGTCCTCGATCACCTGGATGCGGTCCTCGGGCGGGAAGAACTGCGCGTAGGCGCGGATGTTCGTGGTCTTGCCCACGTCCACCGACCCGGCGAACACCACGTTCACCCGGCTTCCCGCCAGCACCCGGTAGAGGCTCTTGATGAGCGGCGAGATCGCCCCGAGCTCGACCAGCCGGTCCACGTCGATCGGCTTCACGAAGGCGGGCGGCTTCCGCACCGTGATGACCGGCCCCTTGGTCGCCGCCGGCCGGACGATGATGTTGAGGCGCGCCCCGTTGGGAAGGCGCGTGTCGAGGATCGGCGCCTCGGTCTTCACCTCCCTCCCGATCACCTCGGCGATGCGCGACGCCTGGTAGAAGGCGTCCTCGTAGGACCGGAAGCAGACGTCGGTCCTGACCTTCTCGCCACCCCGCTTGACGAACACGGTCTCGTAGTCGACCACGTAGATGTCCGAGATCTCCGGGTCGAGCATGAACGGCTCGAGCTCCGGCCCCATGCCGACGATCTGGTGCAGGATGCGGTCGCGCACGCGCGTCCTGGCGGACGCCGTGAGGTCGGTCTGCGCGAGCGCGTCGCTCACGATCATCCTGAGCTCCGCCCGCGTCCCCTCGGGGTCCATGAGCGATCGGAGCAGCAGGTCCTTGTGCTCCGTCAGGAGGAGCCCCTGCACGTTGCGGTAGGCGGCCTCCTCCTCCGCCGCCGCGGCGGTGGGCCTCGCCTCGCTCTCCTGGGTCCTCTGCCGGGACTGGAACGCCTCCAGGGTCTTATGCAGGTCGATACCGGTCACGGCGCGCGGGGCCTGCCTCGCCCCCTCCTCCGGCCCCTGGTCCTCCTCGACGAGCACGACCTCGTCTTCCACCTGTGACTCACCTCTCAAGACGGACGTGGAGCACCTTGCGCCCTGCCACCGTGCCCGCGGGAAGCTCCAGGGCCCAGGTGGCGCCGAAGGCGGCGGGGAGGGACCTTCCCGGCGCCACGGACTCGTGCGCGGCGACGACCCGGCCCGAAGGCGACAGCATGAGCACGTCAATGGCGAAGGCCATGCCGCGCGTGTGGACCTGGACGCAGGGCACGAGCGCCATGGCGTCCATGTCCCGCGTCGGCAGGGCAGAGACGCCGAGAAGGCCGCGCGCCGAGGCGACGAACCCCCGCGCGAGCGCCACGCGCTCGGCCAGCACGATCTCTCCCCCGCCGGCGACGCGGGCCCGCGCCCTCACGGCTCGTCCACGGCGATGTCGCCCGCCTCTCCGCCCCAGGGCAGAAGGCCCTGCCCGTCGACGGCGAAGGGCATCGCCGCGCCGTCGCGCCCCACCCAGACGACGAACCCCACGCACTCCGCCGCGGCGCCCGCGCGGCCGAGCGCCCGCTCCGGCCGGTCCGCCCGCGTCACCACCGCCGTCGGCGGGGCGCCCTGAAGCCACAGCCGCTCCAGCGCGGAGTCGTCGGCAGGCGTGGTCACGACCACCGGCAGGCCGAGGGTCGCCGCCTGCTCCAGCGGAACGTCGAGGTGCAGGGCCGCCGGGTCGCCCTCGCTCTCCTCCCCGAGGACGATCACGGGACCCTGGGCCTTCCAGGCGTCCACGACGTCCCGCAGGACGTGCCCGACCTCGACGCCGAGCGGGGCGGCGACGATCACGTGCCGCCCGCGCTCAAGCGCGGCGGAGGCCGCGTCGCCGACCATCGCGCGCGCCATCGGGCGCACAAAGCGCCGCACCACCACGCCGCGCCCGAAGCGCTCGACCCTCGCCCCTGGGCCGCGCGCGCCCACGCCCTCCAGCAGGTCGAGCACGGCCTTGACGTCGTCCTCCCCCGGCACGCTGTCGAGGAGCCTGCGCTCGCCGGACGTGAACACGCCGAGCACGCGCTGCCCCGGGAGGACGAGCGCCGTGGCGAGAGCCCGCTCGGAGAACACGGACCTGAGCGCCGGCCCGAAGCCCGACACCCGGGCGACGAGGGCCTCCTGCTCGCCCTCGCCCACGCCGAGGCCGGCGAGCGCGTGCCTGAGCTCGCCCTCCGCGTCGAGCGAGGGGAAGGCCATGGCGCGCCAGACGGTCGCCGGCGGCAGGGCGGACAGCGCCTCCTGCGGCGACAGGCGCCCCGCCTCGCCCCGCTCCTGCGAGGCAGCCTGCGCCTTGCCGCCTGCGGCGAGCGGGAGAAGGCGGGGCCGGCCGGCGGCCGGACGTGCCTCCGGCCCGGGGCCTGCGTCCCGCGCCGGCTGGCGGTTCTCCCGCCTGTCCCGCCGCGCCTCCTCGGGCACGGGGGCGCCGAAGGCGTCCCAGCCGCTCGCGCCCGGACCCCGGCCGAGAAGCTCCCCCAGGTCGACGAACGTGTTGCCCGCCATCACGACCTACCCCCCAGAAGCCGGCCGAAGAATCCCTGCTGCCCCTCGTCGCGGGCGCGCGAGGCCCAGCGGCCCCGAACGTTCTGCGGCAGGGCGTCCGCGCCGAAGGCGTCCACGAACAGCGCGTGCCACGGGCCGTTCGGCCGGTCCGCCAGCGACACCGGCCTCAGCGCCTTGAGCGCCGCCTTGTACTGGTCGCCCCCGTCGGGAATCACGGCGGCGACGGGCATCTTCAACGTCTCCCGGATCGAGCCGACGTCGTATCCGCCGGCGGTCTTGCGGTTCACCACGAGCCTCAGGTCCGGCTCGGTCTGGCGCTCTCCCCCCTGGGTGACGCCGGCCAGGATGCGCATGAGGAGGCTCCGCCCCTCGACCGCGTACGCGAGCGCGTCCCGCGTGTCCGTGGTGACCAGGTACACGACGTCGGCGGCGTAGGCCACGGCGTAGTACGTCGCCTCCAGGAGGAGCAGCGGGTGGGTGTCCAGGATGACCGCCTGGAACTCGGCCCGGAGGGCGTCCACCACCTTGCGCACCATCCGGCCCGAGAGCGCGCTCGGCACGTCGTTGGGCCCGCGCGAGCGGAACACCGTGACGGTGCCCTTGCCGATGCGCCGGGTCACTCCCATGTCGACGATCGCCCGCCGGGTGATCTCCGCCTCGTCCTCGTCCTCCAGCCGCACGAGCGGCCGGCCGAAGTTCGGCGTCTGGGAGCCCTGGGTGAACAGGTCGGACGAGGTCGTGTTCATCGGGTCGAGATCGACGAGCGCGACGCGGAGCCCGTAGGAGGCGGCGAGCGCCGCCAGCCCCGCGCTCACCGTGGACTTGCCTACGCCGCCGCTCATGCTCGTGAAGCAGATGACGCGGCTCGGGACGTACACGACCTCCCGCTCCGGCCGGGCGTCCGCGCCCTGCGCCTCCGGGCGCCGGAGGAAGGCAGGGCCTCTCGCCGCCGCCTCGGCCACGCGGGCGAGCGGTCCCCCGGACGGCCGCCGCTCCTCGCGCGGCGGACGCTTCTCCATCTGGTCGACGAACTGGTCGAACAGGGAGAGGTTGAACGTCGCCTGCCCGCGCTCGTTGCGCGTGCCCTGCGCCGCCATCAGGCCGTGTTCTCGAGCCTTCTCCACGTGGTCGGGAGGATCGTCGGGCCCGAACAGCACGAGCGCCGACGCCGCCGCGCCCCGCACGGCGATCGCCAGCACGCGAAGGAACACCGGCACGTCCATGCCCGACGACGAGACCACCGTCGGGCCGACGATCACGCCGTCGACGCCGTTCATGTCCGACTCGAGGAGCTCCTTGGCGCTGTCGACGATCCTCGTGACCTCCAGCCGGTCTCCGAAGCGCCGGCCCAGGTGCTGGACGAACACCTGGCCCAGGCGCTGGCCGGTCGCGAGCCACACCCTGAGGGGCCTCGCCGGGCCGAACGACGCCTTGGCCGCCTCGCTTTCGGGCGTCGCGTCCACGGAGAGAACGTCCGCCAGCGAGCGGGGGTGCTCGATCAGCCGCGCGAGGTCCGTCTCCACCTCGTCGCCGACCACCCAGTCGTAAACCCCGGCCCGCATCACCGCGTCGGTGAGGGCGGGGTCCACCTCGGCCAGGAGCACCACGACGCGCACGTCCGGGCGGCGCGCCCGAAGTTGGATCACCGCGTTCACCGCGCTCACGGAGCCGGGGGTGTCCGCGTGGACCACCGCCACGTCGGCCACCAGGTCGCCGGCGTCGCGCAGGGCGGCGTCCAGCGTGTCCGCCGCCCCCGTCACCTGGAATCCCGCCCGCTCCAGCAGCCTCCAGATCGCCGACCGCGGGGGATCGGCGCACACCAGGTACACCCGGGTCATCCATCAGACCTCCAATCGCTCAGCGACTTACCGGATGGCCGCGTCGGCGCCCTCGCGCACGACGCGGATGCGGACCTTGCACAGGGCCGAGGCGAGAGCGACGTTGAGGCCCTCGCGCCCGATGACGGCGCCGACGTCCCGCGGGAGCGGCTGGACCTCCACCTCGCCCGGCGCCAGGACGCTGACCCTGCCCCCGTACCCGGGCCTAAGCGCGGCCAGGACGTAGCGCTCGATGTCATCGGAGTAGGGCACCACGTCCACCGGCTCTCCGCCGAGCCGCTCCTCCAGGAGGCGGATCTGGCCTCCGCCCTCTCCCACGGCCGCCGCCACGGCGTTGACGTTCGATCTCGTCCCCCTGACCGCGACCTTGCCCCGCCGGCCCGGGGCGCGGACCGCCCGCACCACCTCCACGCGCCCCTCCGCCACCGCCGGGACCATGCGCTCGAACGTCCTGAGAAGCTCGACGGCGGCGTCCTCGGACAGCCGCCTGTCGTGATAGATGGGCAACCGGTAGACTCCAGACCGCGTCATGAACATCCCTCCATGCGAACCTCACCCGCACGCCTCGCGCGGACGGCCTCCGTCCGCGCGGCATATCCCAGCCACGATCCCCCCCGCCTGCGAGACGATGGCCGACGCCCACGGCGCGGCCGACCGGTCTCCCTCGGCCGCCGCGAGGACGGCGCGGGAGACCTCGCCCCATCCCATCCCCGCGAGGGCTGCCGGGTCATACGGCGCGCCGATCAGGACCCCCGTCACCCTCGCCTCCCCCATGGCGAGGAAGGGGATGGCCTGCCCGGGGTCGTAGCGCCGGAAGACCGCCTCCTCGCCCGCAGTCAGGCTCTGGAGCGGCGCGTAGGCGCCGGACGGGCCAAGGCGGTTCGTCGTCATCTCCACCGCGTCGAAGGCGACGTACGGACTTTGGTATCTCGCTCCGGCGAAGGTGAACGTCGCCGTGTTCGGGGCGAGGTCCGACGCGCTCGACGTCATGAGCCTCAAGCCGTCGAGGCGGCCGAAGCGCATGAGCGCGAGGACGACGGCCCACCTCTCCACGGCGCAATAGGGGCAGTATTCCGCCCCGATGAACATGACGGAAGGACGCCCGGCCCTTCCGCCAAGCGCAAGCCCGCCTCGCACCGGCGAGAAGGCGCTCGGCGCGGAGGCAGGACGGAGCAAGCGCGCGGCGAGCGCGAGCGCGCGCAGCACCTCCGGCGGCGCGGGCCTTCCGTCCCACGCAGCCAGGGAAGCCGCGGGAACGGGCGCTGCCAGCGTCACGTACCGAGGAGGCGCCTGCGCTTCACCCACCGCGAAGCCTGCCGAGAACGCGACCGCCGCGGCCACGCCCGCGATCGCCACGCACCGCGCGTGCCTCGCAAACACGCCGGGCTTATTCATCGCCCCTCGCCTCCACGCTCACGGCAACTGTGCCGCCGCATGCTCTGTCCGTACGAGTTCCAATGCGGTCGGCCCAGGAAAGTACCGCCTCACACAGCGACAACCCACACGAGGAACGACACGGCAAAGCCGACATAGAACGACAGCCGTTCTCTGCGCGAGAGGCCAGGAAGGATCTTCCGTCGAATGGAATCCAACACGAAGCCTGTCGCCAGAAGGGCCAGCAATACGGACACCACAATCGCGATGGCGGTTGCACCTGGAAGATAGCCTCGATCGTTTCCGGCCAGGGCCATCCAACCGTGAAACTCCCATACCACCGACGCAGCCGGCATCGCACCGAGTACCCCGTACTGCCAGGAAGAGAGACCTCTGGATGTACCCGCCTTCTGTATACGCAAATCAATTGTCCTCCTTGCACTTAGCGGCGCCCGCTTCACGTCCATGAGGTAAAGCCCGACTGGTTCGTGAAAGTCGCAGACCACCATGACAACAGGCCGCCGAGCCACAGGCGCTCGACGGCCTTGTATGGTTGCGCCTTCGCCTGCTACGGCAGCAAGTGCGCGGCCTGTCTCATCTCGGCCAACTCCGTTGCCACTTGGGCCAGCGTGCTCCCGACCTCCTCGGGCGCGTCGAGACCACGAGCAACCAGGCCGACGGGCAGCGACACCTCAGCCGTGACGCCGCCTATGACCGGCAGCCTATCGCCCGTGTCGGCCACGACGAGGAGCGCGATCACGGCGAGCAAGAACGCCCGGCCCGCCCTCCGGCCGAGCGCGAGCGCCACCGCCAGCAGGGAGACGAACAATAGCGTCACCCAGATGGCTGCCACGTCCGATCACGCTCCTCCAGCCGGTGGCGACCCTCACCTGCCGGCGACCGCCACCGCCAGCGACGCCCCGAGCGCCAGGAAGGGCACGAGGGGAATGGGGTCCCGGAGCGGCACCCTCGCTACCACGTACCTCCCGACCACGTAGAGCCCCGCCATCAACTGCCCTGCCGCCACCGCCAGGATCCCGACTCCACCCAGCCCCAGGCCGATGAGTCCCATCACTTTCACGTCCCCGCCTCCGAAGGCGCCTTCGCGGGACACGAGCGCCACGGCGGCCCCCACGGCGAAGAGGAGCGCGCCGGCGACAACGTGCCCCAGGGCCTCGCCCGCGCCCCCTGTCACGGCGAGCATCGCAAGGAGCACGAGCGTGCTGGTGTAGGCCACGGAAACGAGGCGGTCCGGCACGACCCGCGTCCGCAGGTCCTCCAGCGCGAGCACGCCAAGCGAGGCGAGTGTGACTCCCTTGGCCATCAAGGCCGCTTCCTCCCAGGAGCTCACCGCTTCGCCGCCTTGCCGGACGGACTTCCGCCCTTGGACGCGCCCGACTGTCCGGCGGGCTTGCTCGCCTGGCCGCTGGGAGCAGGCGAGTACGACGGCGCGGGCGCCGGCCCGGACCCCTGGACCACGTAGATGCTGCCGCCGGACTCCATCGCCTGCGTAAGGATCGCCGCCTGCTCGGGCGTCACCGCGAAGCGGACGATGCTCGGGGTGCCTCCTCCGGCCGAGAACCCGCCGCCCCCGAAGAGACCCCCCGACGCCTGCGGCACCGCGCCGACCACGGTGAGCTGGGACGTGTACAGGCCCAAGACCTGCACCGAGTTGAGGAGCTCTACGACCTGCCGGGAGTTTCCCATCTGGCCGTAGAGCGACACGTACTCGCCCGGGACCACGCCGGCGAGAGACGACTGGGCCACCGTCACGTCGATGGCCTGCATGCCCGGGGGGATGCCGTACGCCCACTGGTCGCTCGTGCCGACCTCGCCCTGATACAGGTAGCTGTAGGTCGGGATGTCGGTTGTCGCGTAGCCGCCGATGGGCGACGGGCCTACTCCCGCCCGCAGCATGGTGCTGGACACCGCGGCGGCGGGGATCTTGTACACGCCCACCATGGCGGACGTGATCCTCGTTCCCACCGGGATCGGCTGCATGGCCAGGTACACCGCCGCCTCCGGCCCGGCTGCCTTCGCGCCTCCGCGCACCGTGAACGCCATTCCTCCAAGGCCGGCGGCGATTGCCGCCAGCGCACCGACCATACGGATGGGAGATGCCATCGTGTCTACCCCCCAAACTCTCACGGCCTGACTCCGTGCCGGACGGCCACGTGGTTGACACCCGACAAGACGTGAACGGGGCCGCCGTCGGCGGCCCCTCCTTGCCGTCAAGACACGAGGGCGGTGGCCGCCCCATGCGACCACCGCCCCCGGAGGACGTCTAGCCGTTCGCTCGGGTCACACTCACCGCCGCGCCGGGCGGAAGGTCCGACCCGGACGAGAAGCCCAGCGTCTGCATCATCCAGTTCCACGCCGAGGCTACGGCGTTGGTCACGCTCACGATAAATCCACCGGTGCCAGCCGAGTGATCCTGGGCAGCCTGGCCATTGGCGTTCCCGCCTCCGAAGGCGGCTCCGTTCGATCCGGCAACATACGTGCCGCCCTGCGCCTGCGCCAGGACCGGGCTCAGGTCCTGGATCGGCTCAAGCGGCCCAACGCGGGGATACGTCAGGCTGGACATCAGCTCAAACTGCGGGATCTCCACCGTCTGGGTCGAGGTCGTGCCGTCCGGGGCCGCGGTCGTCACCGTCGCGTACACGGGGAACGTGTCCGGCGTGCGGTTCACGTTCGACCCCGCGCCGATGCTCGGGTCCCAGAACCCGTAGTACGAGTTCCAGTCCTCGGTGAACCTCGCCGCCGCCACGTCGCCGTGGTAGCTCCACGTCGGCTCCGGGACCGTCGCCTGGCAGCCGCCGCCCGGAGGCGTGCCCATGCAGATCGTGGCGGGCGCCTGCCCGTTCACGTCCCCGCGAGGGTCGCCGAAGCTCATGGACACGCTCGTGATCGTGTACCCGGCCGGCGCCCACACGCCCGCCAGCAGGGTCTCGCCGTAGGCGGCGGAGTTCACCTGCGGCTGGTCCGTGAGGACGACCGTCGGGTAGATGGCGAACGTGAGAGCCGGAGGCGTACCGCCGCCGGAGCTCCCGCCGCTCCCGGATGGCGTACCGGTGCCGCCGCCCGCCAAGCCGTTGCCGCCTCCGGTGGGCGTGAACGTGCCGATGCCTGCCCCTCCACCCGGAGGCGCAGGCGTGCCGATCGAACTCCCGCCGCCGCCTGCCGGAGGCGGGGCGGGAGTGCCACTGCCTCCTCCTGGAGGCGGAGCGGGATTGCCGCCAGATGGCGGGGTAGCCCCGACGTTGCCAAGCGCGCCGAAGTTGAACGAAGAGGTGTTGGTCGTGTTGCCGCCGTTCGGGACGTTGTAGGTCTGCTGGTTGACGCCTACGAGTTGCCCGTTCGAGTTGTAGATCGAGGTGGTCTCCGTCTGCGCGCCGACAACCGTCTGCCCGACGGACCCGAGCGCCACCACGCCCGAGCCCGCCGACGTCAGGCCGTAGCGGGTGGACGTGCCTCCCGTCACGACGTTCTGCCACTGTCGCAGGCATGTGTCGCCTACGGGACACGTCCCGGCGTTGCCGAGGGCGTAGTTGGCGGTGGAAGTGCTGGTCGTGACCAGCGTGCCGCCGCTCGGGGTCGGCGTCTGGCTGGTCGAGGTGGACTGCCTGGTGATGACCGTGCCCGCACCGCCGTTGGCCCTGGAGCCGTAGATGCTGCCTCCGAAGCCAACGGAACCGAATCCGCCGGAGGAGGAGGGCGCGGGAGACGTCGGTGCCTTGCTCCCGCCGCCGCTCGGCACGACCGGCTTCACAGCCTTAGTGGTCGTGTTGGTGCCGCCCGTGAGGTACATGGCCGCCGCGGGCGGAGGCATCGCCATGAGCGCCGCCGCGACCAGCATGGCTGGCGCGGCCAGCGTACCTAGACGCATGGCATCGTCTCCTTCCTGTACGGGAGCGAACGAAACGCTCCCAAACAGACGAGGCACCCCCGCTCTTTGCCGGGAGTGCCTCATGGGGGCGGGCCGCACGGGGAGAGGACGCGCGCAGGGCCCTACCAATGACCGTTCCGTGCGGCACCTGCGCTCCCAAGAAAAAGGGGCGCCCCCGGCCCGTGCCGGAGACGCCCCGCGCGAAACGTCAGACGTGGTTGCCGGCGTAGTGCCAGACGCCGTTGACCTTGCGCCACAGCACAGTTCCGACCATCGTACCGGGCCTGCCGTCCTTCGGCTCCCACACCATTTCCGGCCCGTGGCCGTTGCTCCACCAGGTCTTCCACATGACCACGTGGACGACCGTGGTGCCGTACGGCCCGGGGCTCGTGCCGGTGATGCGGACGTCGAAGATCGCGTCGTCGTAGCTGTGGTCCTTGGCCTGCTGCCCGAGGATGCTCGGCGCCGTCGGGCTGTCCTGCAGCGCCTCCCAGGCATTCTTGGGCCACAGCCACTCGACCTGCGCCAGCCCGACCTTCTGCGGCCACCAAGGCGAGTACGGGCGCTCGGTGTCCAGCCACTCGGTCAGGAGCAGCGTGAGCAGCTTCGGGCTCTGCGCCCGCTCGGCGTCCTGGAGGATCGTCTGCTCCTGCGGCGTGAACACCAGGCCGAAGGGACTCTCCAGGATGGGAAGCGCGTACCGCCAGGAGCTCATCCACCACTTGATGCCGGCGATCTTCCATGCCTGCTGCCGGGTGTAGCC
Organism: Bacillota bacterium; assembly: GCA_023512375.1. GTDB lineage: Bacteria > Bacillota > Sulfobacillia > JAJZYS01 > JAILZS01 > JAILZS01. The sequence continues at coordinate 22,597 of JAILZS010000027.1, forward strand.
CCTGGTCGTCCAGGTGCTCAGCGGCACGAGCTGGGGAAGCGCGTTCACGTCTCCGGTCACGAGCTGCTCGCAGGTCGGAGCCGTGATGCCGTTCCCCGCCCCCGGCACCGGGCAGGAGGAAGCGCCGGAGGCGGCACTCGACCCGCCGGAACCTGTGCCTCCGCCCGATGTGACCGCCGAGCCACCCGAGGCTGCCGAGGACGTCCCGGCGCCCGCGCTTCCACTCGCCGACGAACCACCCCCGGCCGGTCCCTGCGCCCACACCGGACCCGCCGCCGCGAGCGCCAACGCCGCCGCGAGACCACTCAACATCACCTTCGCGCGCCACTTCATCCCGCTTCCAGCCTCCTCGTTCTTGTTCCATTATATGCCACGGCCGGTTGCCACGAAAGGCGACCGGCCGTGTTGCGTATGGGAGAACGGCGACGCCATCCCGATGCCTCCCGCTTACCTCACGACGGCGTCAGGACCTCACGATCGAACTGATCCTCCCCTAGACAGACTCTGGGAGGATCATCGGCATTCCATATGTTTTCAATTGGACGCATACGTTGCAACTCTGGGCGAACGGCCAGCTCGATGCCACTCCGGCACGCATTACGCACCCTCGCCACGCGCATGCGCGCCACCAGCTCGAACGCACTTCCTTATAGGTGCTGCAACCCCCTCACCGAAGGCGGCCACGCGCTACGCGCAGCTCCTGCGCAGCTACGGGCCGGCATCGCCGAGCGCCCACGCAGCCCCTCGCCACACCCCGTCGCCACCTTAGCGGCAATGGACCTGTCGCCTGCAACCTTACAGATAGCTCCAAAGCCGTTCCCTGATTGCCTCAGGCTAGCAAACTCCTCACAAAATCCAACCCGAGGACTTCAATGCGCCAGGCTACGCGCGGCAACCCTACCCTTTCGACTACGGCCTCCCTATCCAGGCACACCACGCAACATCGGCCAGGCACTCGGTAGATCGACATCGCAATACGACACGCTGCCAAGTACTTAAGCTGACGATGGGACCTTTCGTCCAGCCTAGTGACGCTTGCCTTGCACTCTGCGAGAACCAGAGCTGAGGGAAATTCAAAAATGAAGCCGTGATCTATTTGGGAACGTCCGCCTCGCATAACATCGCGCTGACCCTCATGCAACAGCTTGCAGTGTAGTAACTTTGTCAGCCTACCCTTGAAGCCAAATGCCCGCGCATTGCCCCACCGGCTGACGATGTACTCCAGGAGCGCACCAACGTCCTCCCCCGTTGCAGACTGGAAGAAGTCCACCAAGGCAGACTCCACACGCTGCCAATCCGACCGCTTACAGCGGGACCTAACCAGCTCAACACCCATGGCTTGAAATTCATCCAAAGTCCTGCATACGGAAATAACCTCGACACATACGGCCCGGGCCTTCTTTAGGTCTGATGCCCTGTCTAGATCTCTTGCGAGTTTCCGCACTGGCCCTGGAACAACCCGTCCGTCTTCATCGGTTCCCTGCACGTATAGCGGACTTCCTTCGATTCGGATCTTAGCCATTGGGCGCCCGCCATAGCGGCAAGAGAGGAGTGTTCAGTCCCATATCATAACACATCGAGGCAAACAGCCTCCTCAGCCATGGCCATACGTTAACCGGCACGTTGCGCTTAGCAAACACGTCCAGGACATCGTCTGCGGACGCCTTAACACTTCCTGATCTCAGCCTATACATTACGCGAACGACAGCTTGCAATGACGCTATGTCTTCTCGTTTGTCCGGCGTCCCGTGCGATATCGTCGCCGCCACGGACCATTCGAATGCCACCAAACGCCCCTCTTGAACAGAGAAAAAGGGGGGGTCTAGCTTATCAATGATGATCCTGGCCTTCCTCGGCCGTGTTAGCGATGAAGGGCCGGTTGCACGCAGTTCCCTGATGATGATCGAATCTAGTTCCACATTATGGACAAATGCGTTGTATCTCTTCACAAAGCGAATGTCATCCATGCTACACCTTCTCCAGTTGGAACCTTTTACTCCCCGTCAACAAGGCCTCGACGTTTCCGTCGAGGCCTTGCGGGTTCCAATTGGGCAGCCGATAAGCCTCCCGAACAGCCATCGCCGGTATGTCTACTTGCGGTACTTGCGGCGTCCACTCCGACAGGCGTTCGCGCATTCGATCCCTGAGCGCGCTCGGAGCGAGTTGAGCCCATCGCAGGAGGGCTTCCGATTCCGGCCAGCGGCGGAAGGCTGCGACTGTGACTGCGTGCAGCGACCGCCACATGTCCCGAAAGAGATTCGGATCCTCGGCCATGCGCTCGACTTGCTCCGCCTCAAGCCACGTGCCAGGCTCGGTCAAGTAGGCCCTAATGTGGTCCAAGAGTTCAACGTCCCTACCAGTGCGCTTGGCAGAGGTTCTGGCTTGCTCGAGGGTCTTAAGCAAGGTCGTCGCGAAAGCACGTACTTCCGACACGTCGATTATCTCCGCCCAGTCCGTCATTCTGCCCCCGGCCCCCCCCCCTGCTAGGATCCGCAGCGGGGGCAGAGGAAATCGTCGAGGCCGGGCTGGAAACAGTATGCCATTCGTGTCGCCGCGGTACAACGCTGAGGGAATCCCGCATCTGGCGCCGTCGGACAGCGCGAGACGCTAGGCGCCAGCCTAGCATCGCCGTCTTCAAGAAGCACGGACACCGCATCACTGCAGTCTATCCGCCGGCTCGGCCTGCGACTCCACTGTGACAGTTATTGGCAGACGGACGGCCATGGGTCGCAGGACCGGTAGCGGTACGCCATCCGCGACACGACCCTGGACGGTCGCCGTCCGGCTCGCGGTTCGCGCGTTCGAGACGGCGTCTAGCGTGTGCGTTCCGAATCCCACACTGCGCGAGACCGCCCAGCGTTGTGAGAGTGTCGCCGAAGGCGTTCGGCGCCTTTGCCGTGTCGACCTGCACGGCGCCGCCGGCGAGGGCCTCGACATCCACGTCCATCGCGGCGCTGTTGGCCGCGCCGGAGATCACTCATGGCCAGAGACAGGTCGACAAGCACGATGGCGATGCCGAATGCACCGAAGCCTGTCGTTGCGGCAGCTCCCACGACGAAGGTCGCGAAGAAGTTGGCGTGCAGCTTCTCGACCAGCTTGTAACGATCGAATAGAGTGGGGGTTTGTTACCTCCTTGCCGACCCACCGCGCGTAGTCCTTCAGGGCAGCATGCGACTGGTCTACCGCCTTGCCCCTCGACACAGCCAGGGCGTGGAGGGCCTGTGCCACGGCGCCCCAGGCCATCTCCCCGGCCTTCCGGAATCCTCCTGCCGCGAGTAGCCGCTCGCTGTTGAGCCACGACTCGTCCCTGAGCGCAAGCCACATGCGCGCGGTGACCGGCACCTCTCCTGCGTCAGTCATCGGTCAAGGCGTTCACTTCGCGTATCACGCCGTCGCGACCCACCACTACCTCACGCAGTTTCTTCGTCAGCGCTCCCACGTCGAAGACCACGTTCCAGCCGTCGGGATGTGCTGTCACGCTAACCAGCTGGCACAGCGTCTGCGGTATCCCCTGACTGATCAAGAAGTCTCGCGCCTTCCCAGCCGCTTGCTCGGCTGTCAGAAGTGGGGTCCGGACACCTCGCGTTTGACGTAGTTCCTGACAACCGTCTCCAGATCCCGCTTGACCTCTTCCCAGGTCGCGTCATGCAGCATCCTGGGCATGGGCTCGGCTTCGGCGTCCCGGAAGTACGCGAGCGACCGGAGCACGATCCGGCGGTTGAGCGATGGCGCGCGCGTCTCCACCTCCCGCACAAGCGCGTCCATGGTCATGCCGCGCCGGAACATCTCATGCAGGTCGACAAAGTCCTTGCGCGACCCGCGTCCGGCCACCGCGTTCGCCTTCAGGACCGCCAGGCTGCCGTCGCTTGCCACCGGCACGCCGAAGATCTCGCCCCGCGACTCGATGCGGATGCCCGCCTGCTTGAGGTAGGTGAGTTTCACGCCGGACGCTGTGACGTGAAGGGTGTTCGGCCTCCTGTCGACCAACTGCACGGCGAGACGGCCTGCCAGGAGCTCGAACAAGGCTCCAGAGTCGAAGTCGGCCGTCGTAAGAAGGTCCAGGTTGTCGGACTGGCGGTGCCCGTACCTGAGCGAGACGGCCGCATCACCACAGAGGATGAAGTCGGGGTGGGCTAGGTCCGGGCCGTGCTCCTCCAAAAGCCGCCTCGTGGCCGGCTCCAGGACCTCGGGATGGAACACGGCGGTTCCTTCCTCCTCTCCGGGCGCGAACTCCCTCCAGAACCTGGCCGTGTCCGGGTCGAGGAACCGGTTGTCTGTCAACGCCTCGCGCACGCCGGCGACGCCGTAGGTGCCGAACAGGGCAAGGATCTCTTCCCAGGTGCCGTAGGAGAGCACGCGAGCCACGACCCAACGCTGGTGGCGTTCAAGGTCGATCTCGTCCCTTGAGACGTCCCAAAACAGGGCCTTGCGCCTGAATCCGCCCAGGCTTCCGTCCACGCTCTCCGTCCTTCCCTGCTTCGGAGCCTACCACATCCACGCCCTCCCCTCCCGCCTCAAGAACGCACCGGCGATAGCAGCAAGACGAGGACCGCCGAACAGACGACAGCGCTGAAGACAGCAGCGGCGTGAAAGATCCGGCGCGCCAGAACGTGTGGGGTCGCCGTAACGCGCCTGCCAAGCAAGCCGGAGAAAAGAACGCTGAAACCGCATGCCTCTAAAACGGGTAAAATCAAGGACACAGAAGATGCCGCCGCCGCCGGGTCCCCTTTGCGGCCGAGCAGCAACGCGGCGTGAACCACCAACATGATCCCTGGCCAAGGCAGTCCAGCGCCAAAGCCAAGGACACTGGCAAGAAGAAGAGGGTGGATGTCGCTACGTGAGCTATTCATTTGGAGACCACCTTCAGTGGTTTCAGTCACTGCTTAACACGTTGATGGCAGATCTCGCGCACGAAACAGCATTGGAGGGCGCTTTGGGAATAACTTCCGTCGCGATTGGATTTCTTGGCAAGATCTACAGCCGACAACGAAGCAAGCGCCAATGCAGTCCGTATATACAATGATTGAAGCCACCGGCGTTCCGGCGGCTCCGCTTTTCTCCAGATTGTGCATTTTTAGACGCCAAGCGGTAAGTCGCTGAGCCGGCAACTCGTAGCACGATGAACGCTAACCAACCCGCGATCCCCACCAACTACGCGGGCCAGGAGTTTCGTGGACTACACCATTGTGTGCCAAGGCATGATGGCACACAAGCTATAACAGCCCAAGATACAGTCGAAGAGCCGCGTCAAGCGCCTTGATGTCGTTCACCGATAGCATCCCCAAGAAATCGCCGGCTTCGAAACTGCGCTTATCCAAAGCGCGTAGCTGCCAAGGGATCGCAACAGAACTTGTAGATAGTCCATTTAGATGGATAGGTACTGCTCCTGGACGTTTAGCCTGGGCGGAGCTTTGCGTGACCCAAACTGCTAGAACCGAATCCGAATCGACGACCGGAACACTCAACGTCGTACCGTGAATCTGGCTCAGCGACGGATCCTGAACAATAACAGCAGGACGCATGCCACTTTGAACATGAGCGCCCTGAGATGGTTGCGGAGGCAATCCGTTACATGTAGGGCAGCGGCCTACGGGCGAGAGCGATGTGAGGGTATGCCAATATCCATGGCCGCTGGCGCACATTATCAAAATTCTGTTTGGGTCCACGTGGCGGTAAACGGCGCCACGCGCAAAGTTGGTAGCAGGTGTCAAAGGCATCAGCCCTCGGGCCCCCAAGCCCAACCGCCGACAAGAAACGTCAGGTCCTCATCGTAGCGGTGAGCGAGGGTCAAATTGAGTTCTTCGCCCTTGTTGGCGTTCAACATCGGAGGAGTCTCGTACACTACATCATCAAGCAATTGTCTCACGCGGAAGCGTCGGTACGTTCGGCAGATGTGGTCTGACACCAATCTTTCGGCCGCGCTCAAGTTGTCGCCGGGCGTTGTGCCGGTGGCGTCGTAGACCCGATAGGGCAGACCGTCTGGGCGAATCCCTTCCCGGACCACGAGCTCCCCTTCTCGCTCCATCTCAAGCAAGACGCCATCAATGGCGTCGTCCCACGGCCCGTAGTAGTGATAACGCCACCGCAAGCCCGTCAGCGACACGCCCGTGGCCTTCACCCATTCAAGGTCGATCAGGTAGAGAAACTTGACGAGTTGGGTCTTGAGGAGCCCGCCACGGGCCTGCCGCACAAGCCGCCCGACCAAGGCGCGAACCCTTTCGGTGTTGTCTACTCGGGTGTCCATGCCGTCGGCCCCCTTCACGTCGGAAGTAGCGGCTGCCTGCGCCCATAAGATACGCCAACGGTAGGCGAACACCTATGCGACTCCACCCAGGGGGGAAACACAAAGTGACGCCAGCGCAACGGGCACGGAGAACCGCCCCCCGTGTCCGGGCCGCGTTCGCACGTCCTATCCCTGCGGGCTAAGCAGGCCGCCACCGCCAAGCCCTCCCCTCCCGCCTGCGGCAACGGCGGCGAAGCCGCGAAGCGAAGCCGTTGCCGGGGGCGGGAGAGGGCGGACACACGCGGTTCGCTCCATCCAGCGTCGAGAGAATGCACCGCCATCGTTGCGAACGACACCGCTATTGCGTCAACACGCTATCGACCAACGCAGCCACTTGAAGATAGACGCGGCCGAGATCCTCACGCTCGTCCTGGCTCGCGCCCCGGAAAGCCTCAAGAAAGCGCGATACGAGACCGATGACGCGGCGAGCGTCATTGAGGATGGCCCCCAGGTCGCCGGACACGCCGGACGTGGCTTCGTCCGGAGTGTGATGGCGTTCTCCGCGCCAATCAACGTACATCGCCCACACCTCCCGGCCTCAAAGTCCCTAAACGATTGTAGCAGGCCGACCCAGACGCCAGGGCAGGACACGTCCTTCGCCAACCTCTTACAAGATAGGCCCTCATATCGCACGCGAGCTGCCTCTGCGGCCCTCGCATATCTTCTCTGGCCGCGGGTCAAGGCCCCTAACCGCTGCGTACGGAACGCCGCCGGCGGCGTTGGGCCTGCATTACGTGACGCGCGGCGGTACGCTCTTCGCGGTCCATGGACAAGGCGACACCGGCCAGCAGACCGGCAAGGCGCACCAGCTCGACGACCTCCGGCCGCAGCCGCTGCTCGTCCGCGAAGGCGATTCCCAGGGTTCCCCACGGGCGCCCCCTGACCATGATCGGAGCCGCCGCCGCGCACCCGTAACGGTAGCGTCTACCGGCCTGCACCGCCTCGGCTGTCGTGACAGCCCTGGACGGCAAAGCCCTGGCAGCGGGATGGCAGGATCGGGCATCCACACGGGACGGCACCGGGATCGTGCCGGCATAGCCGACTGCCTCCAGGCTGTGGCCGTGGGCGCGCCGGACACAGTAAGCCTCAGCCGTCGCGAGCTGCCGCAGGACATCGACGATCCGCAAGGCGAAGGCCCGGTCGGATGCGCGGTCGTCCGCGGGAGCGCAAGCGACCGGTTGAGGCGGCACGCCAGCGAGGGCCGTCTGAGGACCCGAAGTCGAAGATGCCAATAATTGCCTGGGGGGGGGGGGGGGGGTGGCAAATTGGGGGGAGGGGCGCGGGAATGGGTTCCCCGGCCCGGGCCCCCCCCCGGGG
>JAILZS010000028.1 GCA_023512375.1 Bacillota bacterium
GGGGGGGGGGGGGTTTTGGGGTTTTTTCCCCCCGGGGGGGCCCCGCCCCCCCGGGCGGGCGCGGGGCCCCCCCCGCCCCCCGGCCCGGGGGGGGGGGGGGGCCACCCCGGGGGCGCCCCCGTCCGGGTCGTACACGTCCACCGTCAGGTCGCGCGTCACCACGCCGTGACGGACCTGGATCATGTCGACGGCGCGGATTTCGCCCCCCGCCTCGGTGACGGCCGCCGCCAGGCGGGCGAACAGCCCCGGTTCGTGCTCGAGCTCCAGGCGGAAGACCAGGCTCTGCCCCGCATGCACCGGCATGGCCAACGCGTCTCGTCCCCCCTCCGTCCGCCTAGCGACCCAGGGCAAGCGCCCGCACGCGGGTGCGGCCCCCGGCCAGGATGGGCGGACCGTGCCCCGTGAACACGGTGTCGAAGGCCAATTCCGTCAGCCGGCCCAGCGTCTCCTGCAAGCGCGCGGGGTCGCTGCGCAGGCGTTCGGGCAGGAGGGCCACCGTGGGCCCGACCCCGGGCTCCGCGCCGGCCCTGGGGGGTACGGTGATGAAGACGTCGCCCACGTACAGGGCGCCGCCCTCGCTCGGGCGGTAGAGGGCGATCTCGCCCGCGTACACCCCCGGCGCCTCCACCACCCTCCACCCGTCCCCCACCTCGTCCCCCGGAGCCAGGGCGCGGTTGATGCCCGCCACGTCCCGCCGGGTGCGCTCGCTCGCGGCGATGGGGGCCGCCAGGCGATCCTGGAAACGCCGCGCATCGCGCACATGGTTGTGGGTTGTCACGACCACCAGGGTGGGACCCGGCGCCCGCTCCAGGCGTTCCACCGCCGCCGCCTCCCATGCCGGGTCGACCACCAGCGTGCCGCTCTCGGACAAAAAGGCGTAGGAGGCCATGAGCACGCCCTCTTCGTCCTCGACCTCCCACCGCCAGATGCCGGGCAGAACCTCCTGCATCGGCCCGCCCCCTTCGCGCCCTAGGGTCGGACGTGCTCCGCCACCAAGGCCTCGCTGTCGCGCACGCCCAACCGCTCGAACAGGAGGGCGAACCGCGCCTCCAGGAGGTCGCGCAGGCGTGCGCGCTCGTCGCCGGGCAGATCCCAGAACCAGGCCTTGAGCGGCCCCGCCGCCCGCTTGCGGTTCTTGTACAGGAACTGCTCCTCCGTCTCGTCCGCCTTGCGCTCCTGCGCCAGGTTCTCCCGCACCCAGGCGTCGACGCGCGCCTTGTCGGCCGGCCGCAGGTTGTCCAGCACCAGGTTCTGAAACCCGGTGGCGAGGTGGATCTCCACCGCCCCCGAGGCCGGGAAGCGGTCGAACATCTCCTCGGGCAGGGTGGAGGCGCCGTGCTGCACCGTCCCGCCCATGCCGTACTCCTCCCGGCAGAGGCGGGACAGGCGCTCGTGCACGCCGAAGTCGACGGCCACGCGGGCGATGCTGCCGTCCGGCAGGGGGATGCCGCCGTGGCTGGTGCCCGTCTGCACCGACACCTTCGACAGGCCGCGCACCCCGCCCATCTCCGCCAGGGCCGCCTCCACGCCGTCCATGAACGCGGTGAGGTCGCGCTCGGTGGAGTTCTCCTTGCCCACCTCGCCGATCTCCCCTCCGACCGACACCGGCGCGCCCTCCCCCTCGAGGCGGCGCACCTCCGCGCACAGCATGGCCGTGATGGTGGCGTTCTCGGCCTGGGCCTCCTCAGCCGTCGGCCGGGACAGGTCGACGATGGTGGAGGCGTCGATGTCGATGTTGCGGAAGCCCGCCTGGAGGGCCTCGGCGATGAGCGCCCGCAGCGCCTCCACCTCCCCCGCGCGCTCGCGTCGGGCCGCCACCTGGAAGTGGTCGCCCTGGAGGAAGACGGGACCGCGGTGGCCTTCCGCCAGGGCTGCGGCCAGCACACATGCACCGTATTCGGCAGGCCGCTGGCCGGTGTAGCCCATCTCGCTGCGGGCGATCTCGAACACCACCGCCCCCACGCGGCCGGCGTGCGCCGCCCGGAAGGCGGCCCGCGCGCTGTCGAACACGAGGAACCGCAGGTTGAGCGCCGGCACGGTCGCCCCCGACCACGCCCCGGCGGCGCGCGCCCGGTACAGGCCGTCGTGGGAGGCGCTCCAGATGCCCACCTCGGCACAGGCGGCGCGGAGCGCCGCGTACGCCGCGTCGCGCCCCGCCGGGTCGGCGGGGAAGACGACGCGCCGTACCAACACTTCCGCCCCCCGGGCGCGCAGCGCCTCCTCGTCCTCCACGCGCACCCGCGCCCCGTCCCAGCCCAGGCCGGGCACGCCTTCGATCGCCGCCTTGAGTTCCGCCCCCCGCACCGCCATCGCCACGGCCCCTCCTTCGAGTCCCGGGGCCGTCCGCGCCCACCCCGGGCGGGGGGTGGTTCGTCACCCCTCCCCCGCGCTCCCTGCCGGACCGGCCGGGGGATCTCCGTCCTCCCCGGCGGGTGCCGGCATGCCGTAGGGTCCGTCGGGAAACTCCTCCCGTCCCGGTGCGGGCGGCGGGCCGGCCTCCGTCGCCGCCCGCCGCCGCCAGGGCCTGGGGGCCCGCCCCGGGTGCAGTCGACGGCCGGGGCGCACGCGCCCCCGCCGCCCCTCCCCTTCGGCGCCCCCTGCCGCCGACGCCACGCTCCCACCCCCGGGGTAGGATGCCCGGCGCCCCCACGGTGCCTACGGCGCCTCCCCCTCGTCCTCCTCCCCGGCCACCCCGAGGGCCCTAAGGCCGCCGGCGAGGAGCGCCGCTCTGGGCACCCCTAGGCTGCGCAGGAGGACGACGGCGACAGCGGCGCGCTCGCCGTCCGGGCAGAGGCAGACCACGTCGGCGTCGGGCGGGATCTCGCCGTGGCGTTCGTCGATCTCGTCCAGGGGCATGGACAACGCCCCCGGCAGGCTGCCATGGGCGAACTCCGCCGCCGTACGCACGTCCAAGAGGACGATACGCCGCCCCGGGGCGTCCAGGGCGCGCCGGAGTTCGTCCGGCGTCCACTCGGGGATCTCCACCCGCCCCTCGTCCACGTCAGCCCGCCCGCGCCCCGAGCGCCTCGCGCACGAGGCCCGCCACCTCCCAGGGCATCTCCGCCACGCGCGCCCCCGCCTCGGTGAGGGCCCGCCTCTTCGACTCCAGGGTGCCGCGCCCCCGCTCGATGATGGCACCGGCGTGTCCCATGCGCTTTCCTGGGGGCGCCGCCCGCCCCGCCAGGTAGGCGACGACCGGCTTCGTCATGCGGTGGATGAACTCGGCCGCCACCTCTTCCGCCGTGCCGCCGATCTCCCCCACCATGACCACCGCCCGGGTCTCGGGGTCGGCCTCGAACCGCTCCAGGACGTCCACGAACGTGAGCCCCGCCACCGGGTCGCCGCCGATCCCCACGGCCGTGGTCTGCCCCAACCCGGCCGCGCTCAGGGAAGCCGCGATCTCGTACGAGAGGGTGCCCGACCGCGCCACCAGGCCGACCGGTCCGGGACGGTAGATGTGGTTGGGAGGGATGCCCATCTTGCACCGGCCCTCGGTGGACAGGACGCCGAACGTGTTGGGGCCCACGACGGTGACGCCGCGCCGGCGGGCGAAGGCCAGGACCGCCATCGTATCCTGCACCGGCATGTGCTCCGGCACCAGGACGAGCACCCCCACGCCGGCGTCGATCGCCTCCAGGGCAGCATCGGTGGCGAAGCGGGCGGGTACGAACACCACGGAGGCGTTGGCGCCCTCCTTCTCCACCGCCTCGCGCACGGTGGCGAAGATCGGCACCCCATGCTCGCGCCCCCCCACCCGGCTGGGCGAGGTGCCGGCCACGACGCGGGTGCCGTAGGCGAGCATCTGCGCCGTGTGGAAGGAGCCCTGGTTGCCCGTGATGCCCTGCACCACGACGCGCGTTTCGCTCCCGACCAGGATCGCCACTACGACCGCCCCCCCGCCAGGGCGACGGCCTTCTCGGCCGCCGGCCCCATGTCGCGGAACGCCTCGATGCCGGCCTCGCGCAGGAGGCGCACGCCCTCCTCCTCGTTCGTGCCGACCAGGCGGACCACGACCGGCACCGGGATGCCCCGGCTGGCCCGTACCTGGAGGAGGGCGCGGGCCACGTCGTCGCAGCGCGTGATACCGCCGAAGATGTTGATGAAGATCACCTTGGGGTGCATGGACACCAGGACCTCAAGGGCCTGCGCGGTCGGCTCCACGGAGGCGCCGCCGCCCGCGTCCAGGAAGTTCGCCGGACGTCCGCCGTAGTGCTGGATGGCGTCCAGGGTGGCCATGGCCATGCCGGCCCCGTTGGCCATGACGGCGATGTCGCCGTCCAACTCCACGTACGCCAGCCCGATGGCCCGCACCCGGCGCTCCAGCTCGGTGCCCTCCTCCACCACCGGCAGGTCCGGGTGGCGGAAGGCGGCCGCGTCATCCACGTTGAGGCGCGCGTCGGCCGCCACGAGCCTGCCGTCGGGCGCCACCACCAGGGGGTTGATCTCCACCAGCTCCGCATCGTAGCGCCGGTAGACGTCGTACAGGCGGGTGACGATGTCGGCGAACGCGGCCGCCTGCGCCCCCTCGAGCCCGACGCTCCGGGCCACCTCGCGCCCCACGTAGGGCCACGCCCCCACCTCGACGTCGAGGTGGCGCCGGACGATGTCCTCGTCCGCCACCTCCTCGATCTCCACCCCTCCCTTGGCGGAGGCCATGACGAGCGGACGGCGCGCCCCCCGGTCGGTGGAGATGGAGACGTAGAGCTCCTGGGCGATGTCGAGCCGGCCCTCCACGTACAGGCGCTCCACCCGGTACCCCTTGAGGTCCATGCCCAGGATGGCCCGCGCGGCCGCCTCCACCTCGGCCGGGGTGTTCCCGAACCGGATGCCCCCCGCCTTGCCGCGGCCGCCGACGAGCACCTGCGCCTTGACGGCCGCGGGGCCGATGCGCTCCGCCGCCGCCCGCGCCTGTTCGGGGGTGTCCACCACCTCCCCCGGCGCGGTGGGCACCCCGGCCTGCCGCAGGATGCCCTTGGCTAGGTACTCGTATAGCTTCATCGGCCGCTCCCGCCCGCGATGCCCAGGCTCTCGAGCGGGCCACGGACCGACGCCACCGAGCGCCGGAAGGCCGCCGCCTCCTCGGGGGTGAAGTCCACCTCGAGCACCCGCTCGACGCCGTTGCGCCCCACCAGCGCTGGGACGCCGACGTAGATGTCGCGCTCACCGTACTCGCCGTCGAGGTGCGCCACCACCGGGATGACGCGCCGCTTGTCCCGCAAGACCGCCTCGACCATGGCGGCGATGGCCGCCCCCGGGGCGTAGAAGGCGCTTCCCGTCTGGAGGAGGGAGACGATCTCCCCCCCGCCGCCGCGCGTGCGGGCGACGATGCGGTCGATCGTGTCGCGGTCCAAGAACTTCTCCAACGGCAGGCCGCCGATGGTGGAGTAGCGCACGAGCGGCACCATGTCGTCGCCGTGACCGCCCATGACGAAGGCGAACACGTCCTCCACCGACACCCCCGCCGCCTCTGCCACAAAGGTGCGGAAGCGGGTGGAGTCGAGTACGCCGGCCTGGCCGAAGACGCGTCCGTACGGTAGCCCCGTCGTCTTCTGCACCGCGTACGTGAGCACGTCCACGGGGTTCGTGAGGACGATGTACACCGCGTCGGGGGCCCGCTCCACCGCCTGCCGCGCCACCGAGGCGACGATCTCGTAGTTCACTCGCAGGAGGTCGTCACGGCTCTGTCCCGGCTTGCGCCCCACGCCGGCGGTGATCACCACCACGTCGGCGCCCTCGGCCAGGCGGTAGTCGCCGCCGCCCTCCACGCGCACGTCGAGATCCTCGATCGGCATGGCCTCGTACAGATCGAGGGCCTTGCCCTTGGCCAGGCCCTCCGCCACGTCGATGAGGGCGATGTCCGCGATCTCCTTGGCCGCGATCCAGTGGGCTGTGGCCGCTCCCGTGGCCCCCGCCCCCATCACCGCCACCTTCGCTCTGCCAGCCCGCATGCCCTTGCCTCCTTACGCTCGCACGCCAACCCGCTTCCGCGCCGGAGCCCTACACCCGCGCCCCAAGGCGCTCCATACGCTCCACCACGGCACGCCCGAACCCCGACGTCGACACCTCGGTCGCCCCCTCCATGAGGCGCGCCAGGTCGTACGTCACCACCTTGTCCCCGATCGCCGCCGCCATGCCTCGGCGCACCAGATCCGCCGCCTCGCGCCACCCCAGGTGGTCGAACATCATCGCCCCCGACAGGAGCACGCTGCTCGGGTTCACCTTGTCCTGACCGGCGTACTTGGGCGCCGTGCCGTGGGTGGCCTCGAACAGGGCGACCGTGTCGGACATGTTGCCACCCGGCGCCATGCCCAGACCCCCCACCTGGGCGGCGAGGGCGTCAGAGATGTAGTCGCCGTTCAGGTTGGGCGCCGCGATCACGTCGTACTCCTGGGGCCGCAGGAGGATCTGCTGGAACATGTTGTCGGCGATCCGGTCCTTGATGACCACCACACCCTCGGGGGCGGGGCCCGTGAGGTCGGACTCGGCCACGACCCGTCCGGGGAACTCCTCGCGCGCCAGCTCGTACCCCCAGTCGCGGAAGGCGCCCTCGGTGAACTTCTGGATGTTGCCCTTGTGCATGAGGGTGACGCTCCGCCGGCCGTTGTCCAGGGCATAGCGGATCGCCTTGCGGATGAGGCGGCGCGACCCCTCGCGAGAGATGGGCTTCACCCCGATGCCCACCGGCGACTGGGGTACGCGCGCCCCCATCTGCTCCCGCAGGAAGGCCGCCAGGCGCTCCACCTCCGGCGTACCCGCCTGCCATTCCAGGCCGACGTACACGTCCTCGGTGTTTTCCCGGAAGATCACCATGTCCACAAGCTCCGGGTGGCGCACGGGCGCAGGCGTCCCCGGCACCCAGGCCACGGGGCGGACGCAGGCGTACAGGTCCAGCTCCACCCTCAGCGCCACGTTCAGGCTGCGGAAGCCGCCCCCGACCGGCGTGGTGAGCGGTCCCTTGATCGCCACCCCGTACCGCGCGATCGTCTCCAGCGTGCTGTCCGGAAGGATCCCGCCCGTCCGCGCAAGCGCCTTCTCCCCCGCCAGCACCTCCAGCCACTCGATCCGCCGCCGCCCGCCGTACGCGATCTCCACCGCCGCGTCGAACACCGGCTGGCTGGCGCGCCAGATGTCGGGTCCCGTCCCGTCCCCCTCGATGTACGGGATCGTGCGCACCTCGCGCCCCTCGGCCCTGAGCCCGTCGCTCATCCCGCTGCCACCTCCGCCATTCGCGTCGGGCGCACTGGAGAACGGGCGGGACCGCACGCAACCAAGCCGCCGTCCGCCTGGACAGCTCGCCCAGGCCAGTGTACCCACCCCCGGCCGGGGGGGTCAACGCGCCTTTGGCCCCTACGGCTGGGTTGGCCGACCCTCCGCGGCCGCCGCCGCGCCCTCCTCGTCCTCGTCCCCCAGCGCCCTGAGCTCGAGGCGCAGGCGTTCCACCTCCTGCTCCAGGCGCCGGGTGCCCACGGCGGTGCGGGCGACGAAACCGATGAGGACGGCGAACGCGGCGCCGTAGGCGAGCGCGACGTACGTCAGGGCCACCTTCTCCGGCATGTCTCCTCCCCCTTAGGACGTCTCGCCCCGGCTGCGCAGGCGTAGGCGCATGGCCTCGATGGCGTCGCGCGCCGCCTCCTGCCTCACCCGCAGGCGAAGGATGTAAACGTAGAAGGCCGTCACCGCCGCCAACATGGCGAACATGGCCAGGAGCATGTGCGGCGACAGGGCGAAGGTGCCGTTCTGCTCGATCACGGGGTGGATGGAGCGCCACCAGCGCGTGGACAGGAAGACGACGGGCACGTCCACGAAGGCCACGATGCCCACCACCGCAGAGACGGCGGCGCGGCTCTCGGGACGGCTGACGCCCTCCCGCAGCACGAGATAGGCGAGGTAGAGGAACCACATGACCAAGGCGGTCGTCAGCCGCGGGTCCCACGTCCACCACGTGTTCCAGGCCACGCGCGCCCAGATCGAGCCCGTGACCAGGACGGCGGTGGTGAACACCTCCCCGATCTCCGCGCTAACGGCCGCCCAACGGTCCACCCTCAGGTCGCGGCGCACGAGGTAGAGGATCGACCCCATCCAGTTCACGAGAAAGGCCAGGCCGGCCAGCCACGCCACGGCGACGTGGATGTAGAAGATGCGCACCGTCGCCCCCAGCACCTGGGCGTCGGGGGAGTCCAGGAAGGCCATGAAGCCGCCGAACCAGAACAGCACGAGGAGGCCTGCGGCCCAAGGGATCCCCGTCGGCCGCCCCGTGCGGGCGGCAGGGCCAACCTGGGCGACGGCGTCGCCGGTCGCGTTCGCCACGTCATTCCACCTCCAAGGCCGACTCGAATAGAAGCAAGGAGAGGGCCAGGAACAAGGCGTCGTATCCGGCCAGAAGCTCCCACCACGCCCCCCCGTCACCCCCGCCCAGGGCGGCCCGCGTTGTCGCCACACCCGCCAGGAGGACCGGGACGGTGACCGGGAACAGGGCGAGGGGGAAGACCGCCTCGCCCGCGCGGGCGTGCGAGGTGACCGCCGCCAACAGGACGCCGGCGGCGAGGAACCCGGCGTCGCCCATGGCCAGGCTGGCGCCCAGGAGGGGGAGGCGAACCTCGCCCAGGTGGCCGAAGAACAGGAGGTAGAGGGGCACACCCACCGCCTCCACGGCGCCCATGACCATACCTCCCGCTGCCAGTTTGCCCACGAACAGGGCGAGGCGGTCCGCCCCGCTGACCAAGAAGCCCTCCAGGGCCGCGTTCTCCCCCTCTACCGCGAACGTCCCCTGGAGGGCGAACTGGCCGGCGAAGAAGAAGGTGAGCCAGAGGGCGCCGGGGGCGAAACCGCGCGCCCTGCCCGCTTCGGGGCCGAAGGCGAAGGCCATGAGCGCCAAGGCGAGGGCGGCGAACGCCACCACCGTGGCCGCGCCCGTGCGCCCGCGCACCGCCAGGCGCA
The DNA here is from genome assembly GCA_023512375.1 of Bacillota bacterium. Lineage (GTDB taxonomy): Bacteria > Bacillota > Sulfobacillia > JAJZYS01 > JAILZS01 > JAILZS01. Next base: position 8,938 of record JAILZS010000028.1, read on the forward strand.
GCTCCTTGGCCGCCACGGCCACCGCCTCGCGCCCCATCGCCCTACCCGTCCAGGCGGGCGGGCGGGAGCACCGCTCCGCCGGGAAAGTCGGCACGTACGGCCATCAGGCCCCGGACGCCGCCCTCTACCTCCCGCAGCAGCCGTCCGCGCGCCAACAGGAGGGCCCGGTCAGCCAAGGGGAAGGCGAACTCCAGGTCGTGGGCTGCCAGCACGACCGCCGCCCCCCGCCTTCTTGCCTCGGTCAGGATCTCGCCCACCATCACCCGTGCCCCCGGGTCGAGTCCGCTCTCGGGTTCGTCCAGGAGCAGGAGATCGGGCTGGTGGACGAGGGCCCGGGCCAGGGCCAAGCGCTGCGCCATGCCGCGCGAGTAGGTGCGCACCGGCGCGTCCGCCACGCGCCCCAGCCCCACGCGCTCCAGCACCTCGGCCACGCGCGAGGGGGCGCCCGCCACGCGCTGCAGGGCGGCGTAGTAGGCGAGGTTCTCCCGCCCGGTGAGGTGGCCGTAGAGGTAGGTGTCGTGCCCGACGAAGCCGATGCGCCGGCGCACGCGCCCTGGGTCGGACTCGCCCCCAAACCACGCGAGGCTCCCGCCGGTAGGGGTGCGTAGGCGAGCGAACAGGCGCAACAGGGTACTCTTGCCGGCCCCGTTGGGCCCCACGAGGAGAAGGCACTCCCCCGCGCCGACGACGACGGACACGCCGCGTACGATGAGACGCCCACCCGCGGCGTAGACGAGGCCCCGGGCGTACACCACCCCCTGCGGCCTCGCGACCGGCGCCGCGGCGTTCAAGAGGTGGCCAGCACCTGCGTCCCGGGCACCGGCCGGTAGTGATCCGGGCATTGCACCAGCACTTCCTGGGCGTCGACGACGCCCGGGCGCACCTCGGTCCCCTGCACGATGGCGCGGGCGCCGCGCGTGAAGTCTTCCGGCGCCGCGCCGTGGTAGTACACGGCGAGGGTCTGGGCGCCCTTGCCCATGCGGAACCACAGGTCGCCGGTGCGCGGATTGAAGCGCACCGTCCCTGCCAGGAGATCGCCCTCCACCCGCATGGCATGGCCGACGTAGGCGTGGGGCCGCGCCAGCACCTGGGGCACCGTGACGTAGTAGTCGGTGGCGCTGCGCGCGCCCTGCACCACCACGGCCACCATGATGGCCACGATGATGCCCAGGCCGAGGATGGAGCGCAGGCGCACCGCCGGCGCCGTCCCGGCGCTCCTCTGCATGGCCGTCACCTCCCCCCCACACGGCCGCCCGCACCTTTCAGTTGTTGGGCGCCCCCTCCTTGATCCAGTTGGCGATCGTCTGGATCGCCCCCGGCGGCAGGTACGGCCCGCCGAGCGGCATGCGCGGCGGCACCGCGCCCGTGATCTTCTCGTACAACAGGCTCTGTTGGGGATTGCCGGGCACCCAGATGTGGAGCTTCGCCGCGCTCGCGTACGAGGTGAGGTCGAGGCCGCCGGACGGGCTGGAACCGCTGTGGCAGATGTAGCACTTGGCGCTCAGGATGGGCTGGATGTCGGCGGCGAAGCTGGGCCGGGCCACCACCGTATTCGAGACCCCGCCGGTGGCGAGGCCGTTTCCCAGGTAGGTGAAGACGAGCAGCGCCGCCACCCCCACCAAGGCGCCGGAGATGAAGAGCGGGCGCGCCGCCGGCTCGGGGGAGGGGCTGCGGTCGATCCACGGCATGGCCAGGAGGGCGATGCCGCCCACGAGCGGCAGGCCGATGACCACGAGGGGAGAGAGGATGGGCGCCTGCATGGGGAAGAGCCGCCCCACCGCGTCCAAGACGTAGTAGATGGAGTAGAAGTACCACGCCGGAATGGGCTGGTAGTGGGCCCGGTTGAGCGGATCGGCCGGAGCCAGGAGCGGCGCCTTGAACAGCAGCGTGAGGAGCAAGAGGCCCAGCGCCACGACGAGCACGACCACGCTCATCTGGGCGATCGTGTTGGGCCAGAAGTCCACCAAGGTACGGCGGTAGCGCTCGTCGCGCCGCCCCCGTTCCTCTGCCTCCACGGCGATCGACTGCCCGTGGCGGAACACCAGCGCCAGGTGGACGGAAAGGAGCCCCACCAACAGGAGCGGCAGCACGAGCATGTGGATGGCGTAGAAACGCGTGAGGGTGGCGCCCGAGAGCCACGCTCCGCCCCTCGCCAGCTCCAACAGCCAGTTGCCGATGAACGGCACGTAGGAGGGCATGTCCGTGCCCACCATGGTGGCCCAGTACGCCTGCTGGTCCCACGGCAGGAGATAGCCGGTGAAGGCGAACAGGATGACGACGCCGAGGAGCATGACGCCGAACATCCACGTGAGCTCGCGCGGCTTCTTGTAGGCCCCGACGTAGAAGACGCGCAACATGTGGGCGAACACCAGGACGACCATGGCGTTCGCTCCCCAATAGTGCAGACCCCGTAGCACCCACCCCAGGGGCACCTGGGTCATGATCGTCTGGATGCTCTGGTAGGCCGCGGTGGCGTGGCCGACCGGCGTGGTCGAGGCGTTGTAGAACATGGCCAGCAGGATGCCGGTGACGGCCTGGTTGATGAACACGAAGGCGGTCGCCTCGCCCAGGTAGTCCAGGGGGTTGACGAACCCCGGCACCTGGTGCATGAACAGCGCCCGGAAGATGACGGAGAAGGAGGTGCGCTCCTCCAGGAACGCGACGAGGCGCTGGCGCGCCGTGGGCGGTGCCGCCCGGCTCCTCACGAGATGATCCCCCCGACCAGTACGCGTCCGTTGCGAATCACGACCTGATGGCGGAACATCGGGCGGGGTGCCGGCCCGGCCACGTGCGCCCCTTGGATCGTGAACTGGCTACCGTGGCAGGGACAGATGTACCGCCCCACGCCGGCCACGCCGGGATACCAGGTGACCGGGCAGTTGAGGTGCGTGCAATGGAAGTCGAGGGCCAGAAGCTGCCCCGGGGCCGGGTTGGAGCCGTTCGACAGGTTGACCACGTAGACGCCGTCCTGCACCCCGTCCTGGACGATCGTGGCCAGGGTCGGGCTCATGGGTGGGAAGGCGGAGACGGGGCCCACGTCCTGCAGGGGAGTGGCGGCCGCCGATACGTTGGGGAACAGGTAGCGCAAGCCCAGCGCCAGGTAGCCGACCCCCACGACGCCTCCGACCGTGAGGGCCGTGTTCGTCAGGAAGCGCCTGCGGCTTACGCCCTCGGGGTCGTCGTCGTCGCCGCCCGGCTCGGAGACCGGCGGCGCCTCCCCCTGGCGGTCGGCTTCCGCCTGCGCGGGTGCCGGCCTCGTCGGGGGAGGCGCCGCGCCCGCCGCAGACACCAGGGCGTCCGCGGCGGGCGGGTGGGGGGTCCAGCGCGCCACCTCGTCCAGCTCGCGCCGGCAATGCGGGCAGATCTCCCCCTCTCCGTCGAAGGCTGCACCGCAACGGGTGCAAGTTTTCACAAGCCTCCGCTCCCTTCCGCCCCGCGGTGTGGGCACGCCGGCCCGGAGCCGCCATCCAGCCCCCACGTCCCACGTTCCCCAACAATGTAAACATAGGCCCAGCCACTGTCAAACGCGGGTACCACCCCCGTCCCCTTAGCCTACCCAGGTGCGCGCGAAGGGCGGGGGTCGGAGGAGGCGGGAGGAGGACCCTTCGGCAGCCACACCGTGAACACCGCCCCTGGCCGCTCGCCCCGGTTGGCCGCCGCCACCTCGCCCCCGAGGGCCTGCGCCCAGCGCTGCACGATGCTCAGCCCCAGCCCCGCGCCGCCGTCGCGCCGCTGCCCGGCGCGTGCGCCGCGGTAGAACCGGTCGAAGATACGCGGCAGGTCGCCGGGCGCGATGCCCGTTCCGGTGTCGAGGACGCGCAGCCGCACTCGCCCGTCCACGAGGTCCGCCCGGACCTCCACCTGACCGTCCTCGGGCGTGTGGCGCACGGCGTTCTCGACCAGGTTGGTAACGATGGTTTCCACCGCCTCCACGGTCGCCCAGGCGGTGAGCCCCTCCGGCGCCGCCAGCACGAGGCGCCGCTCCCCCGCCAGGCTCTCCAGACGCGGGCGCAGCGCCTCAAGCACGCGCGCCAGGTCCACATCGCCGGCGTCGCGCGGCTCGTCCTCGTCCAGGCGGGCGAGAAGGAGCAGGCCCCGCACGATGCGGGCCATGCGCTCCCCCTCCACGCGCAGGGCGCGCAGCGCCGCCTCCAGCTCCTCGCCTTCCCGCGACTCCCCGCGCAGCAGGAGGTCGAGTCGGCCATTGAGGACGGTGAGCGGCGTACGCAACGAGTGGGAGGCGTCGGCGAGGAAGGCCCGCACGCGGCGCTGCTCGGCCCGCTCCCGTTCCAGGGCCACCTCGATGCGCTGCACCATGTGGGAGAAGGCGCGCGACAGCCGCGCCACCTCGTCGTCCCCCCGCGGCTGCGGCAGGGCGACGTCGAGGCGGCCGGCGGCGATCTCGTCGCTTGCCCGCGCCATGTCGGCGAGGGGGGCCAGGAAGCGGCCGAGCAGGACGTAGATGGCGGCGGCCGCCCCCATGAGGGCCAAGAGGCCGGCCAAGAGGTCGAACTCCAGCTGCTGGCGCAGCGTCCCTTCGAGCGGCGCCACCGGCGTGGCCAGCTCGAACACCGCCACCGGCGCCCCGGTGAAGGGGTTCAGGTAGGGGGCCAGGACCACGAGCTGGCGCTGCGCGCCCCTGCCCGCCACCAGGCTCACGTCCCGCCCCTCGGCCAGGGCGGAGAGGTACTCGCGCCGGGGCAGGACGGGCGGGAAGAGGGAGGCGTATTGGGGGGAGGTGGGCGGGGCCTCGCCCTGTACGCTGCCCGTGGCGTCGGCCACCAAGGCGCCCACCGTCGGCGAGGCGAGGAACGAGGCGTAGCCCTGCCCGTCCAGCGCCACCGCCAGGGGGGAGAGGCGCAGCCCTTTGGCCAGGGTGCTGTAGTCGACCCCCATCTGCAGAGCGGTGGAGGCGTACAGGCGCTGGCGCAAGGCCACGGTGCGCACGGCCGAGACCATGCCCAGGGCGACCGCGAGCACGGCGGCGGTGACGAGGGCGAGACGGGCGGCGAGAGAGGGCGACCGCAGGCGGCGCCAGGGCGAAAGCGGCGGCGTGGCGGCGCCCTCAGCCGTCGCCAAGGCGGTAGCCGACCCCGCGCACCGTCTGGATGAGGCGCCGGTCGCGGTCACCGAGCTTGTCCCGGAGGTAGCTGACGTACACCTCCACCACCCCGGCATCGCCCACGTAGTCGTAGCCCCACACGGCGTTGAGGAGCGCGTCCTTCGAGAAGACGCGGTGCGGGTGCTCGAGGAAGTGGGCCAGGAGCTGGAACTCCGTGCGCGACAGGGAGAGGGGCCGACCGCCCCGCTCCGCCCGGTAGGAGCGGCGGTCGAGGACCACGTCCTCGAAGGTGAGCACGTCGCTCTCGTCCCGGTTGCGCCGGCGCAGGTGGGCGCGAAGGCGCGCGGTCAGCTCCTCCAAGGCGAAGGGCTTGACGACGTAGTCGTCGGCTCCCTGGTCGAGGCCCACCACTCGGTCGCTCACGCCGTCGCGCGCCGTCACCATGACGATCACCACGTCCTGGCTCAGGGCCCTGAGCTCGCGGCACACGGAGAAGCCGTCCATGCCGGGCAGGCGCACGTCGAGGACCACCGCATCCGGCCGCTGCGTGCGAAAGCGGCGCAGCCCGCTCTCGCCGCTGTCGGCCTGCAGGACCTGGTAGCCGGCGTAGGCGAGACCGTTGGCGATGAGCTCGCGGATGGCGGCCTCGTCCTCGATCACGAGGACCGTCGCCCGTCCCGTCCCCCCGTGCCCCTGGGTTGCCTGGTCCACGGCCTACCACTCCAGGGCATCGACCGCCGCCGCCAGGGAGTCGAAGGCGCGCGCCGCCTCCGAATCGCCCCCCGCCAGCACGGCGGGGCGCCCGGCGTCGGCCATCTCCGCCAGTTCGGGCAGGATGGGCAGGCGGGCCAGGACCGGCACGCCCAGCTCCCGCGCCAGCACCGCGCCCCCTTCCCCAGCGAACACCCGGGTGCGCTCGCCGCAGTGGGGGCATTGCAGGTAGGCCATGTTCTCCACCACACCCAGGACGCGCTGCCCCGTGCGGGCGGCCATGGCGCTCACCCGCGCGGCCACCGACGTCGCCAGCTCCTGGGGGGTGGTGACGAGGAGGATCGCCCCCTTGGGCAGCTGCCCCTGCAGGCTGATGGCCACGTCGCCGGTGCCCGGCGGCGCGTCCACCACGAGGTAGTCGGGCTCGCCCCACTGCACCTCGCCCAGGAACTGGGCAAGCAGCTTGGACAACATGGGGCCGCGCCAGATCACGGGCTGGCGCTCCTCCACCAGGGACCCCATGGACATGACCTTCATGCCCGCCGCCTCGGGAGGGATGATGACACCGTCGGTGATCACCCGCGGGACTTCCCTCAAGCCGACGATGCGCGGTACGGAGAAGCCGTAGATGTCGGCGTCGAGCAGGCCGACGCTACGCCCGCGCGCCGCCAACGCCGCCCCCAGGTTGGCGGCCACGGTGGACTTCCCCACCCCTCCCTTGCCGCTGGCCACGATGAGGATCCGCGTGGCCAAGGCGCCGGTGGCGAAGGGCGAGGGAGGCACCGGCGCACCGGCAGCGCCGCCCCGCACCGTGGCCGACAGGCGTGCCAACTCCTCGCGGTCCATCACGCCCAGGTGCACGTCCACCGCCTCGGGCCCGGCCACTCCCTCCAGGCCGGCCACCGCCTCGCGCACCTCGCGCTCGATCCGATGCGTGAGAGGGCATCCTTGGACCGTGAGACGGACGTCGACGCGCACCCGCCCGTCCCGGATCTCCACCCCTCTGACCATGCCGAGGTCGACGATGCTGCGATGCAGCTCTGGATCCTGGACCCTGCGCAGGCGCTCGACGACGGCCTCCTCGGTGATCGCGATCAACCTTCTACCCCCTCTGTGCCGTCCGGCCGGCGCCGGGGCCGCCTCCCGGCACCACGGCGCCGCCGGTGAGGATCATCTTCATGGCGTCCTCGGGCCGCATGTCCACGGGTGTGATCTGATCGCGCCGGAAGAAGAGCAGGACGCCCCCCGTGGGCGGGCTGAAGGGGACGAAGCAACCCACCCTCGCATCGGGGCCGGCCCCGTCCTCGTTGACGACGAAGGCGATGGCCTCCGACCGCTCCTGCGGATAGGGCACGAGCACCACCTGGCGGAAGGGGCTGGGCTGCCCGTGGCGGCCGAAGAACGTCGTGACCATCTGCTTGGACGCCTCGTAGATGCCCCGCACCAACGGCGTGCGGCCGAAGATGGAGTCGACCACCTCGACCAGGCGCTCGCCCACGACGTTGTTCACCAGGGCCCCGAACAGGGTGATGACGATCACCTCGAGCAGGATGCCCAGGCCCGGGATGTGGCGCGGCAGCAGGGAGGCGACGATGCCGTTGAGAAACTGGTAGACGCGCACGACGATGTAGATGGTCACGCCGGCGGGCAGGATCGCCACCAGGCCGGTGACGAAGTTCTTGCGGATCGAGCGCCACGTCGACTCGCCGTCCAGCATTCGGGCCTCCGATCGCTCCGGGTGGCAAAGCTGGCGGGAGCATGTGGGAATCGAACCCACCGCGGACCCGACGGGCCCGCCACAGGATTTGAAGTCCCGGGACCCCACCAGGAGCCCTATGCCCCCATGCCGCTTCAGTATAGAGTCGGCGTGGGACGCCGACAACGCACGCCTCGCTGCTCCGGCACGGGCCGGGCGCGGGCGAAGTTCCGACAGGGAGGGAGAGGCCGGTCGCGGCGAGCGCCCGGCCGCCGGCATGCCGAAGGTCCTACGCCGCGTGTTCGTCCCCGCCGCCCAACCGGAGGCGGCCGCACGCACCGTGCGCAGCCTGTTCCGGCGCCACGTCCAGTCCGCCATCACGCCCCCGCTCGTGGTCGAGACGGTGCCGTCGGGCGTGGTCGTCGACCTGGACGTGCGCATCTACGACAACTACCGCGTGGACGAAGCCCTGGCGGCGGTTGGCGCAGCCTTTCCCGGCACGCGCGACATCCCCGTGGACGGAGGCGCCTGACGCCTCCCCGTCAGGACGGGTCGGCCGCCGCCAGCACGGCGTCGCACACCTCCCGTACCCGCGCCGGGTCGGCCGCCTCTTCGCCGGTCACCCGCACGACGATTCGGTCTCCGGGCGGGGGGGCGCCCTCGCCCACCCACACGCGCACCGCCCCCGCCACGGCCCGGAAGCCCTCGCCCAGCACCACGTCCGCCGCCCCCTCGGCAGCCAACAGGGAGAGGGCGCGGTGCCACAGGGCCTCCGCGGCGCGCTCGTGGACGAACAGGGTGAGGGCGCCGGGTTCGGCCAGCACCCCTACGCCGGCGCCGGCGCGCCGGGCGCGGCCCGTGTCCTTCTCCCGCCCCAGCTCCTCCCGCCGCCCGTGCGGGTGGTGCTTGACCACGGCCACGCGCAGGCCCCGGCGCACGCACTCGGCCACCAACGCCTCCACCCAACGCGTCTTCCCCCTGCTCGACCCGGCGGCCGAGACGAGCACGGCCCGGGGGGCTGCTCTCACGCCTCGTCCAGCCAGGGTGGCGGGGTGCAACCGATCGGGCCCGTCGCCCGCACCCGCACCACCTCCCCCTCCGCCAGGACGCCACGCCCCGCCGGGTGCAGGGCGAGGGCGTTGGTGCGCGCCAACGGCACCAGGCGGCCGGCGTTCTGCCCGGGGAAGAAGGCCGCGCGCAGCCCGTCCCCGTCGGCCCAAAGGGCGGCGCGCAGATAGCGGTCGTCGGTCACCACCCGCTTGGCGTGCCCGCGCGCCAGGCGGGCGGCGAGGAAGGGCGGCGTCGGCCGGCCCAAGAGGCGGGCGAGGGCGGGGCGCCCGAACAGCTCCCACACCGTCAGGGCAGCGGCGGGGTTGCCAGGGAGGCCCAGGACCGCGCTCGCCCCCAGCCGCCCGCCCAGGGCGGGGGTGCCCGGGCGCAAGCGCAGACCGTGGAAGCGCACCTCCCCCCCGGCCGCCCGGAGGGCGGAGGCCACGTGGTCGCGCCTGCCCACCGAGGCGCCGCCCACAGTCACCACCAGCTCGGCCCCCACCGCCGCCTCGGTCAAGGCGGAGCGCACGCGTTGCGGGTCGTCCGGCAGGGGGGCGTCGAGCACGACCTCGCCCCCCTCGGCCCGGACCCCCTCCGCCACCGCCGCGCCCACGACCTCGGTCACCCGCGAGCCGGACGGCGCACGTCCGGGCGGGACCAACTCGTCGCCCACGGGGAGGAGGCGCACGCGCGGCCGGCGCACCGCGGTCACCAGGCCTCCGGCCGCGGCCGCCAACAGGAGCGGCAACCGGTCGGGGTCGATGCGCTCCCCCGCCCTCAGGACCTCCTCCCCTTCGCGTGCGTCCTCGCCCGCCAGCCGCAGGTTGGCCCCCGCCGCCACGGGGCGGACGATCCTGAGGACAGGGGGGGCGCCGGCCCCCGGGACCTGGGCCAGCTCCAACGGGAGGACAGCGTCCGCCTCCGGCGGCAGCGGCGCCCCCGTGGCGACGAACACGGCGCATCCCGCCGCGAGGTGCGGGGCCTCGCCCCCGGCCCACGCGGCCGCGGGAAGGAGGCGGGGGCCCTGACCGGCCGCGAGGTCCGCCGCCCGCACGGCGTACCCGTCGACGGCGCTGACCCGGAAGGGCGGAAGGGGGCGGGCGGCGCGCACGGGGCGAGCCAGCACGCGCCCTGCCGCATCCGCGGGCGCCACCTCCTCCGGCGCCAGGGCGTCGAGCCCCTCCAGCCAGCGGGCCAGCGCCTCCTCCACCGTGGGACGCTCGCGGCTAGGCCCCATGCCCGCGCGCCGACGCACCCCCGTGGCCATGGCCTGCGGCGGCCATCAGGCCCCCCACGCCCATGCGCGCCACCTCCTCCGCTTGCGGCAGGTGGCCCGCCAGGACGAACGGCAACAGGCGGTCGAGGGCGGTGTACGGGTCGTACAGCACGCCTGCGGGCACGCCGAACAGGGGGGTGCCGTCCAGGGTGGCGAACAGGAGCAACGTGGCTGGCTGCATGGGCACGCCAGCGAACCGCACCTGGGCACCGGCCCGCCGGATGGCGGCCTGCGTGACGTCGTCCTCGTCCACCGCCATCCCGCCCGTGGCGAACAGGAGGTCGTACCCTTCCGCCCGCAAGGCGACAAGGGCGGCCGCGATCGCCCCGGCGTCGTCGCCCACCACGAGCGTGCGTGCCAGCGTGCTTCCGTAGGCCGACAGCTTGGCCGCCAACAGGGGCCCGAAGGCGTCGGGAACGCGACCCGCGGCTACCTCCGCGCCTGTGATCACCGCCGCCGCCCGCAAAGGGCGAAAGGGGGAGAGCCGGAGGGGGGAGGGAGCGGCCGCCAGGAGGCGCGCCTCGTCGGCCGTCACCCGGGCGGGGAAGATGCGGGCCGTCGCCACGCGCTCGCCCGCCTTGACCGGGGTGCCGTGCGGGCGTGTGATGAGGGCCGCCCGGCCCATGTGGGCGACGTTGAAGGCGTCCACCGCGGCGGCGTCCGCCAGGAACAGACCGTCGGCACGCGCCCGCACGTCGCACTTGCCTTCCACGGCGGTTCCCGCCGCCAGGCCCGGCCCGGACGCCGCCTCGGCCACCAAGGCGGCGGCGTCGTTCTCGTGCACGCTTCCGTCGCCCGCCTCCGCGTCCTCCTCCTCCGCCGTGAGCACGAGCAGGTGCTCCTTGCCCATGTCCGCCAGCGTCTCCATGTGTTCCGGCCGTACCGTCTCGCCCCGGTGCAGGAGCACGCGCTTGACCTCGCCCGGTACCACCTGGGTGACGTCGTGCGCCAGGCGCCGGCCCACCGCCTCCTCGCGTCGCACTCGCTCCACCCGTCGCCCCTCCCTCAGCCCCACAGGCCCCCCTGCTCCTCCAGACGCGCCTGTAGCCAGTTGAGCTCCCACGGCGTGTTCACACCGGCGAACAGCCATGCGTCGTCGGCGCTGAGGCCCAGCTCCTCGAGCGCCAAGGCGCGCCCGCCCGCCTCCCAGAAGGCGTCGGCGGCCCGACCCCGCCCCTCCTGCAGGCAGCGTTCCAGCGCCGGCGCCGCCGCCTCCGGCCACCAGGCGCTGAGCGGCATAAGGCGTCCGTTCACGAGCGGCGCCGCCGGACGCTCTCCCCCCAGATGGGGTAGGACCTGGAGGGTGCTGGCCGGCACGAGGGGCATGTCGCACGCGAGCACGATGCCACCGCCCGCGCGCGCTACCGCCAACAGGCCGGCGCACGGCCCCAGCGGCCCGCCGCCCCCGGGTACGCCGGACGGCACAGCGTCCTCCAACCATGCCAGGCCGAGCGCCGGCAGATGCGCGGCACGCGGCCCCACGGCCATGACCTCGCCGTCGGGCTGGACGGCCGCCCGCAGGGTCTCCGCCGCCCGCTCGGCCAGCGTACGCCCGTCAAGCCGCGCCAGCCGCTTGTCCGCCCCGAACCGGCTCGACCTGCCCCCCGCCAAGAGGTACCCGTTCAGCCCCCATCCCTCCCGTCGGAGCGCACCGCCTGCTCGCGGACGCTGCCTCCCACGATAGCGGCGCGCGCGGGCGACGAAAAGGTGGGCGGCCGAGCCGCGTCCGCCGGGCGCGCCGACGCCCGCGCCGGCGAAACGCGCGGGAGCGGGCGAAACCCGCCCGCTCCCGCCGCCGGCCGCGAGGGCTAGAAGTCCATGTCGGGGGCGCCGCCGCCGGCCGGGGCCGGCGCCTTCTTCTCCGGGATCTCGGTCACGACGCACTCGGTCGTCAGCACCATGGAGGCCACCGAGGCGGCGTTCTGCAGGGCGCTGCGGGTCACCTTGAGGGCGTCCACGATCCCCGCCTTGCGCAGGTCGACGAACTCGCCCGTGACGGCGTTGAGGCCGAAGTCGGGCTTGCCCTCGTTCTTCACCCGCTCCACCACGACCGACCCCTCGAGGCCGGCGTTGTTGGCGATCTGGCGCAGCGGCTCCTCCAGGGCGCGGCGCACGATGGAGACGCCTACCGCCTCGTCGCCCTCGGCCTTGATGTTCTGCAGGGCGGGGATGACAGCCAGCAGCGCCGCGCCGCCGCCCGCCACCAGGCCCTCCTCCACCGCCGCCCGGGTGGTGCCCAAGGCGTCCTCGATGCGGTGCTTCTTCTCCTTGAGCTCGGTCTCGGTGGCGGCCCCGACCTTGATCACGGCCACGCCGCCGGCGAGCTTGGCCAACCGCTCCTGCAGCTTCTCGCGGTCGTAGTCGGACTCGGTCTCCTCGATCTGCTTCTTGATCTGGGCGATCCGGCCGTTGATGGCCTCCTTGCGGCCCGCGCCCTCGACGATCGTCGTGCTCTCCTTGGCCACCTTCACGCGCTTCGCCTGGCCGAGGATGTCGAGGTCCACGTTCTCCAGCTTGATGCCCAGGTCCTCGGACAGGAACGTACCGCCGGTGAGGATGGCGATGTCCTCCATCATGGCCTTGCGCCGGTCGCCGAAGCCGGGCGCCTTGACGGCGGCGCAGTTGAACGTGCCGCGGATCTTGTTCACCACGAGGGTGGCGAGCGCCTCACCCTCCACGTCCTCAGCCACGATGAGCAGAGGACGGCCGCTGCGCGCCACCTTCTCGAGCAAGGGCAGGAGGTCGGCCACGGCCGAGATCTTCTTCTCGTGCAGAAGGATGAACGGGTTCTCCAGCTCGACCTCCATGGACTCCGAGTTGGTCACGAAGTAGGGCGAGATGTAGCCCCGGTCGAACTCCATGCCCTCCACCACCTCGACCGTGGTGGCGGTGCCCTTGGACTCCTCGACCGTGATCACGCCGTCCTTGCCGACCTTGTCCATGGCGTCCGCGATCAGGCGACCGATCTCCTCGTCGTTGCCGGAGATGGCGGCGACGTGCGCGATGTCGTCGTGCCCCTCCACCGGGGTGGCCATCTTCTTGAGCTCGGCCACGGCCGTCTCCACCGCCCGGTCGATGCCCCGCTTGAGGAAGATCGGGTTGGCGCCCGCCGCCACGTTGCGCAGACCCTCCACCACCATGGCGTGGGCCAGGACGGTGGCGGTGGTCGTGCCGTCGCCGGCCACGTCGTTGGTCTTGGAGGCGACCTCCTTGCACAGCTGGGCGCCCATGTTCTCGTACGGGTCCTGCAGCTCGATCTCCTTGGCGACGGTCACGCCGTCCTTCGTGATCACCGGAGAGCCGAACTTGCGGTCGAGGACGACGTTACGACCCTTGGGGCCGAGCGTCACCCGCACCGCCATCGCCACGGTCTCCACGCCCTTCTCGAGCGCCTTGCGTGCGTCGACATCGAACCGAAGCTGCTTGGCTGCCACGCCGATGCCCCTCCTCTCTATGGTGGTCCCAGGCTCAGCCGCGGACGGCGAGCAGGTCGGACTCGCGGATCACCAGGTATTCCGTGTCGTCGATCTTGACCTCGGTGCCGCCGTACTTGGAGTAGATGACGCGGTCGCCCACCTTCACCTCGGGGGCGACGCGGGTGCCGTTGTCCAGGATACGGCCTGGGCCGACGGCCACCACCTCACCCTCCTGCGGCTTGTCCTTGGCCGTGTCCGGCAGGATGATGCCGCCCTTGGTCTTCTCCTCGGCCTCGATCGCCTTGACGACCACTCGGTCGCCCAGCGGTCGCAGCTGCACGGTGGCCTGCATCGCCGATGTCCTCCCCTCCATAGGCCTTCGCATTTTGGCACTCTCGAGCCGAGAGTGCTACCCGGCGGTTAGTATATCCACCGGTATTTGGCCGGTCAACGCCATGTCCCGGGCGACGCCAGCGCCACGCGCCGGTGCGCGCCCGCACTAGGACGTACAGGCTGAGGCGCACGCAGGGGCGGCCCTCGCGGTCGTGCCCCAGGCACATGCGGGCCAGGAGCCGGCCCCGGCCCACCGCCCCCGCCAGGGCCGGCGAGGGCAGGGTCACCCGACCGCCGCTCAGCTGCACGCACCACGTCCGGACCAGGGCCGGCGCGTCCATCGCGTCCATCTTCGGCACCGCCTTCCAGGATGTTTCATGTACATCCTGGAATGTTCATCCGGCGTCGAGAAGACGCGAGGTCAACTTCTGCCCGACGGGCGGGCGGTACGGCGCCCCCGCCGGTGCAAGGCGAGGTAGGCCAGGACGAGCACCGCCGCGGCGAGCGCGGCCAGTAGGGCATGGGCGCGCGCAAACCGTCCCAGCGCCGCCAGCCGGTGCCCGACCAGCATGCCGGCCGTCACGTCCGCCGCCGACCAGGCGAGCGCCCCCGCGGCGCTGGCGGCCGCGAAGGGCCCCGCCTCCATCCCGAACAGGCCGGAGGCGTACCCCACGACCAGGCGCACACCCGACAGGACGCGCCCGAGGAAGACCGCCAGCAGACCGTAGCGGCGCATGAATCGGTCCGCAGCCTCGAGGCGGGTCTCCGTCAGGCCGACGCGCCGCCCGTAGTGCACCACCAGCGGGCGACCTAGGCGCCGGGCGAGAGTGTACGAGGCGAGGGCGCCCACCCACGCCCCAGCCGCCGACGCCAAGACGCTTGCGGCCCAACTGAGGTCGCCACGCCCCACGGCGACGCCCGCCAGGAATAGGGTCGCCTCGTCCGGGGAAGGTATGCCCACCGCCTCGGCCAGGAGCACGACGGCGAGGACGGCGTACGCCGCCGGCCCCATGGACGCGATGTGGTCGAGCTGGCCCAGGAGCGAGGCCACCGGCCGTCAGGCGCGCTCCGCCGAGGTCTCGAACACGACCGGCTGGGCCGGATCCCAAGGCTCGCCCCGCATGCGTGCCCGCGCCCAGCGGATCTCCGGCTCGTAGTCCGCCTCGTCCTCCACCGGCGTCTCCAGCACCACGGGCAGGGCTGCGAGGGCCTCCCATGACAGGAGGCGGGAGAGCCGCTCCACCCCCATCGTTCCCTGCCCCAGTCGGGCATGGCGGTCTCGTCGGGCGCCGTACGGGAACATGGAGTCGTTGAGATGCACGGCCCCTAGGCGGCGCACGAACTCCGGCACGGCGAAGGCCCGTACGGGGTCTTCGGGGTCCATCCACGCAGCGGCGAACGCGTGGCAGGTATCCAGGCAGAACCCCAGGCGGTCGCCGGGGTACGCGTCGGCGATGGCCAGGAGTTGCTCCAGGTCGTACCCCACTTCGCTTCCCTGGTGGGCGGTATTCTCCAAGAGGACGCGCACAGGCGTGTCCACCGCGAGGACGCGGTCGAGCGCCCTCCGCATGCGCTCGAGCCCCACCTCGAACCCGCCCTCCTTGGGTTTGCCGCAGTGGACGACGATGGCCCCGGTTCCGCGCGCCTCGGCCACGGGCAGGTCCTCGCACACCGTTCGCACCCCCGCCTCCCACAGGTCGGCGTCCGGTGCGGCCAGGTTGACCAGGTAGGGCGTGTGGGCGATGCTCACGATCCCGAGGTCGCGCTGGCGTCGCCGAGCGCGTTCCGCGTCCTCCCGGTTGGGCGCGCCGCCGGCGCGAAGGCTGCGCGGGTTGCGCGTGAAGTACTGAAAGGCGTCGGCTCCCATGGCGTGGGCCTTCTCCACCGCCGCCGCCACACCTTTCGCCACGCTGAGGTGACACCCGAGCGGCACGCCCACACCCTCTCCGTTCCGCGTCCTGGGACTCTGGCGGCAGTATACCAGCCCGTGCCTTGGTCAGGGCGAAAACGAGGCGATGCGGTCGCACGCCTCGGCCAGCTCGTCGTCCGGCACCGACAGCGACAGGCGGACGAACCCCGCCCCCGCCGCCCCGAACGCCCTGCCCGGCGTCACCAACACGCCCGTCTCGGTCAGCAGGCGTTGGGCGAAGGCGGCGTCGTCGCCGTCCGGCACCGGGCACCAGACGTACAGCGTGGCCCGGGGCAACGACGGATTCAGGCCGGCCGCCGTCAGGGCCGCCATCAGCCGATCCCGACGCGCCCGCAGTCGCTCGTTCTCTCGCGCCACGTATGCGTCCAGGGAGGCGTCCTCGAGCAGGGCCGCGCCGGCCATCTGGAGGGGCGTCCACTGGCCGGAGTCCGTGTTCTCCTTCATGGCGCGCAGGCCGTCCAGCACCGCCGGCGCCCCCACCGCCGCCGCCAGGCGCCAGCCGGTGACATGGTAGGTCTTCGAGAGGGAGTAGAACTCCACCGCCATGTCGCCGGGCTGGGCGAAGGCCAACAGGCTGGGCGGGCGCTCCCCTTCGAGGATCACATCGGCGTACGCGGCGTCGTTCACCACCACGAGGTCGTGGCGGCGGCCGAAGGCGAGGGCGCGGCGGAAGAACTCCCCGTCCGCCAAAGCCGCCGTCGGGGCGTTGGGATAGCACAGGACCAGCACCCTGGCGCGGGCCGCCACGTCCGCGGGCACAGCGTCCAAGTCGGGCAGGAAGCGCTGGGCGGGGAGAAGGGGGAGCGGCACGGGTTCCGCTCCGGCGAATCGGGCCTGGGCGGCGTACACCGGGTAAGCGGGGTCAGGCACGAGGACAGCGTCGCCCTCCTCCACCAGCGCCCACATGAGGTGGGCCAGCCCCTCCTTGGAGCCGATGAGGCCCACCACCTCGCGCTCCGGGTCGAGCGCGACACCGAAGCGCCGGCGATAGTACGCGGCCACCGCCGCCCGGTAGGCGCCGGCGCCGGCGTAGTCGGGGTAGCGGTGCATCTCGGCGCGCTCGGCCCAAGACCTGAGCTCAACGTACGCGCGCGCGGGCGGGGGCGTATCGGGGTCCCCCACCCCCAGGCTGATCACGCGCCGGCCTTGAGCGCGCAGAGACGCCACGGTCTGGTTGAGCGCTGCGAACGGATAGGGCGGCGCGTTACGGATGCGCCCGGCCAGCTGCACGGTCACTCCTCCTTGGACCTCGGGCCTTGCATCGAACATCCCTGTGGGAATTGAAGGCCGCGGACGCCGCCCTTGGGAGGGGAGGCGGGAGCGCCGCGGTGCACCTTGGCGGGGGTGACGCCGCGGCCTCCTCTCGGCCCGGCTACGACGGTTCGAACCGGCACGGCCCCACGCTCTCGGCCGGGCCGGTGAGGTAGATGCTCCCCTCTCCGTCGGGCCACTCCGCCTCAAGCTCGCCCCCCGGCAGGGAGACGGTGATGCGGCGCTCCAGGCGGGAGGTGGCAACACCTGCCGCCAGGCAGGCCGCCGCCCCCGTGCCGCACGCCTGGGTCGCGCCGGAGCCGCGCTCCCACACGGCCAGCTCGACCCGCTCCCGCCCCCGCAGGCGGGCGAACCCGACATTGACCCGGTTGGGGAATAGGGAGGAACGCTCCAACACCGGACCGTCGCGCAGAACATCGAGATCGTCGTCTTCGTCTACGAACAGCACCAGGTGCGGATTGCCCATGGAGACGGCGGTGGCGGCATGACGCCGATCGCCATCCTCCCCGCTGCGCCGCCAGACCACGAACCGGTCCACCCAGGGCCCCGCCTCCCCCGCCAGCGACAGGAAGGTGGGAGGGCCCATCTCCTCCCGGCAGGCGACGACGCGACCGCCCTCCCATCTGGGTTCCACCCATAGGGGTCCCGCCCCTGTCTGCACTCGGCACCCGGCTCGGGCCCGGGCGACGTGGCCGCGCTCGTACGCGAGCTTGACGGCGCATCGAAGGCCGTTCCCGCACATCTCGCCCTCGCTCCCGTCGGCGTTCCAGATGCGCATGCGAAAGGCGCTGACGCCATCGTCGGCGGGGAGGAGGACGATCACCCCGTCCGAGCCGATGCCGCGATGGCGGTCGCTCGCCCGCCGCACCACCTCCGGCGGCGGTATGGCTGCCGCGCCTCGCTCCATGGCATCGACGAACAGGTAGTCGTTGCCCAGGCCGTGCATCTTCACGAAATCCCAACCCGGCACCGCCCTTCCCTCCTCCCGACGCTCCCGCTCGCGTCATTATGGCAATCGGACGGCGGCGGGGAAAGCACCGCCCCTTGGCGTTCGCCGCCGGGTACAGTATGGTTCAGCCAACCCGGTTCTCCACCGTGCCGGCGGAGAGCCAGTCCATGGGGAGGTGGGGCGTGATGGAACTCTGGGGTCCCGTGCTCACAGCCATGGTGACACCGTTCCAGGCGGACGGCCGATTGGACGTGCCCGGCGCCAAACGCCTCGCCCGCCATCTCGTGGACAACGGCAGCGACGGCCTCGTCGTGTGCGGTACCACGGGCGAGGGTGCGGTCTTGTCCCTCGACGAGCGCCTCGCCGTGTGGGACGCGGTGCTGGAGAGCGTGGGCGACCGCGCGCCGGTGTGGGCGTCCACGGGGTCGTACGACACGGCCGCCAGCGTGAAGGCCAGCCGCGCCGCCGCCGACCACGGCGTCCACGGGCTGTTGGTCGTGACGCCCTATTACAACAAGCCGCCCCAGGAGAGTCTCTACCGCCACTTCGCCAGCGTCGCCGAGGCGACCGACCTTCCTGTCATGCTGTACAACGTGCCCTCCCGCACGTCGGTGAACATGGCGGCGGAGACCACGCTCCGGCTTGCCCGCGACATCCCCAACGTCAAGGCGATCAAGGAGGCCCACGGCGACCTCGGCCAGGTGGCCGACCTGTTGGCCGGGCGGCCCCAAGGGTTCCGCGTCCTCTCCGGCGACGACGCCCTTACGTTCGCCCTGGTGGCCATGGGCGGAGACGGCGTGGTGTCTGTGGCCTCCCACCTCGTGGGCGCGGAGATCGGCCAGATGATCGCCGCTCTCCGCGCGGGCGACCTACCCCGGGCGGCTTCCCTGCACCTGAGGCTCCTACCCGTCGTGCGGGCGTTGTTCGCGACCACGAGCCCCATCCCCCTCAAGGCGGCGCTGGCCATGCTCGACCTTCCCGCCGGGCCGCCCCGGCCGCCGCTCTTCCCCCTGGGCGAGCGGGAGAGCGAGGTCCTGCGCGCCGCCCTCCGTCGCGCCGGCCTGTTGCCCGACGCAGCAAGCGTACGCGCCGCCCCGTAATCCGCCCGGCCCGCGCGGCCCTGGCCGCGGCGCGCCCCGCGCCCCCGCGGCCGGGGCCGCGCACCCCATCCCGGTCGTCAAGGAGGTCACCATCCTCCCATGTCGCATCCCAGCCTCCCCTGGACGATGGACCACGAGGTGGACGCCGAGGGCCGCCTGCGTATCGGGGGCCTGGTGGCATCCGACCTGGCGCGGTCCCACGGCACACCGCTGTACGTCATCGACGGCGGGCGCGTACGCGAGCGCATGCGCCGCTACCGCGACGCCCTCGCCCCCCTCGGCGGGGTGGCGACATACGCCGCCAAGGCGCTCCTCACAGCGCCGCTCGTACGCATGGCGCGGGCGGAGGGCCTGTGGCTCGACGTCGTGAGCGGGGGCGAGCTGTACCTCGCCCTGCGGGCGGGCATGCCGGCCGAGCGCATCCTCTTGCACGGCAACAACAAGCCCGACGCCGAGCTGCACACGGCCCTCGCCACCGGGGTGGGGCGCATCGTGGTCGACTCCTTGGCCGAGTTGGGCCGACTCGAGTCCTTGGCCGCCCGCCTCGGAAGGCGGGCGCCCATCCTCCTGCGCGTCGCCCCGGGCGTGGAGGGAGGCGCCCACCACCACATCCAGACGGGACAGGAGGACTCAAAGTTCGGCCTCGGCCTGGCCAGCGGCCAGGCCATGGAGGGGGTGCGGCGCGCCCTGGCCTCCGACCACGTCGACCTCATGGGCCTGCACTGCCACATCGGCAGCCAGATCCTCGATCTCGGACCGTTCGAGCGCGCCACCGACGCCATGGTCGACTTCCTCCTCGAGGCGCAGCAGGCCACCGGCTGGTGGCCGGCTGACCTCGACCTGGGGGGTGGCCTCGGCGTCCGCTACGTGCCCGAGGACCGACCACCCACGATCGAGGCACACGTGGCCGCGACCGCCGGACGAGCGGCACGGCGCCTCGGGGAACTGGGGCTCCCTGCCCCCCGCTTCCTGTTGGAGCCAGGGCGAGCCATCGTGGCCGAAGCCGGCATCACCCTCTACCGCCTGGGCGATCGCAAGGAGGTGCCTGGGGTAAGGACCTACGTGGCCGTCGACGGCGGCATGGGGGACAATCCGCGCCCCGCCCTGTACGGCGCACGCTACAGCGCGGTGATCGCCGACCGCGCCCGCGAACCCGCCTCGGAGCGCGTCACGGTAGCCGGACGCTACTGCGAGACGGGTGACGTGGTGATCGAGGACGCCTGGCTTCCGCCCGCCGCCGCGGGCGAGATCCTGGCCGTGCTGTCCACCGGCGCCTACCACCACTCGATGGCCTCCACGTACAACCGCGTGCCTCGTCCCGCCCTTGTCTGGGTGGAGGGAGGCGTCGCCCGCCTGGCGGTGCGGCGTGAAACGTACGAGGACATGTGCCTCCTCGAGGCTGAGCTCCCTCCCTCCGGCGCAGACGCGGATACCGTCCCTGCCGCCGCCCGCCTGCGCGCCTGATCACCGCCCCCCCGTCCCTACCCGCGCCGCCCCACCCGCCAGGCGAGGAAGCGGACGCCGCCGATGCCGCTCCATCCGAGATAGAGGACGACGACGGCCAGGGGCACGAGGGCGGCCAGGAGCGCCATCTCACCCCCGGCGCCCAGGGCCGACCAGAACGAGGGGTGCCCGGACGCCTCGGCCAGGGCCGGCGCGACCCCCATGAGGCGCTCGCCCAGGCGCAGGGCCGGCGCCGCCGGCCCTAGCGCCAGGGCCGTCAGCCCTCCTGCCAGGACCGCGTGTAGGAGTCGGGCCACGTAGTACGGGCCGAGGCGGATGTCGGTCCCCGCCAGGACGGACAGTACCTGGGCGTGTACCGATAGACCGCTCCAGGCGATGATCGCCCCCGCCAAGGCAAGGCGGGCGGTGAGCGGAGCGTGGGCGGCAGCGGCGGCGGCACAGCCGAGGTCGATCTCGAACAGGCCGGCCACGGCCGCCCCTGTGAGGGACGGCGGGAGGCCGAAGGCGCGAAGCATGAGGCCGACGGGCCACGCAAGGGCGCCCAGGACGTGAGCCCTGGCCAGGACGCGCAGAAGAACGGAGAACAGGACGATGAAGGAGGCGATCACCGACAGGGTGCGTGCGCTGTCGACGATGGCGTCGTTCATCACCCGTACCAGCGGCCGCCCGTCGCGCCGGCGCGCCCGCAGCGCCGCCTGCACCGCGCGTACGGGCAGCGGGACGGCGGCTGCGGGGCCGGTGCCGGAGGGGGAGGCCGACGGTCGCTCGCCCCGGGCGTGGAAGCGGAACAGAAGGCCCACCGCCAGGCCGCCGGCATAGTGGCCGAAGGCGAGCGCACCACCCAACGCAGGGGAGCGGAACATGGCCACCGCTACAGCTCCGAACAGAAACAGCGGATCCCCTATATTGGGTTTGTAAACGCCCGCCAGCGGATGTCCACGAGGCCCCGCTCGCGGTCCACGGTGATGCTGTGGATGA
>JAILZS010000097.1 GCA_023512375.1 Bacillota bacterium
TTCTCGTCAGCATCGTTGAGAGCTTGTGGTGAAAGTCCCGCCGCCGGTTGCGAACCCGCCGGTGAAGCCGGGCCACGCAAAGCGCCGCCTTGCGCCGGCGGGAAGACCCCTTTTGCTTTCGACTGAGGGCTTTTTGCCTACGCCGAAGCGCCCGCAAAGATCGGGCGAGAAATCGGCTCGGCGCGTATTGCCTGCCATCCGAAAGGGTCGCAAATGCCGCAAGCCCGAGATCGACGCCTACGATGCCTGTGCCGGCACAAGTGGGATCGGGCCGGTCGACTTCCACCGCAAGCGATACATACCAGCGGTCTGCTTCGCGGCGCACGGTGGCAGAGAGGATCCGGCCCTGGAACTTTCCCGTCGACTCCTTCGTCCGCACCCAGCCGATACGGGGAAGCTTCACGCCTCTTGACCCCACGTGGATGGCTCCCGTCAAGCGAAAGCGGTCATCCCGGCCCTTCTTCCGGTAGCATGGGAATCCCATCTTCGGCCCGGCTTGCTTTCCCTTGCGGGAAGCGAAAAAGTGGTCGAAGGCCGCGCGCACGTCGCGAAGCGCTTCCTGTCCGGTACACTTGGAGACCTCGTAGGCCCACGGCGCGTGCTCGCGCTTGTATGCGTTCCACATGCGGTGGAGCTCCATGGCCGAAGGAATGGGAAGATGCTTTCCCAGGAGAGCCCGGCAGATGTCCAGCCCCCAGTTGTAGGCAAAGCGGGCGGTTCCTGCCGAGCGCGCCAACGCGGTGGCCTGCCTCGGCGTAGGGGCCAGCTCGTAGCGAAAGGCTTGGCGGAGGATCATGAGGCATCCTCCTCCACCGCGCACCGTATGGCACGCTCTGCCCGCCGCCTCGCTGAGCGGCGGTCGTAGAGACGGGCGCAGAAGCTGGTCAGGACATCGGTCATGTCCTGCACCAAGTCGTCCTTCACCTCGTCCGGTTCCACCACGATCAGCCGCCGACCTGACGAGGCAAGAACGGCTTCGATGTCTCTGTGTATTCCGCGGTATTTCTCCAAGGAATCCGGTGCTGCCTCTCCAGTGGATCCGGAGGAAAGTCGCCACCGGATTCACAGGATCGTCTCCAGCGGGACCGGTGGAAACTCCCCAGCCAAGGGGGTCGTGGGGAAGGTATAGGGTGGGATTCGGGGGTCCGTGAGGAGTTCCTGCTCTTCCCAAGCGGGAGCGACAAGCCGCAGCCGAGGGTGTGGACATGTGGGCAGGCCGCGGAGCGGGCTGTCCAAGCGGCGGTGGGCAAGGTGGGCAGCCCTTGGGCTGTCCACCTTGTCCACCGGCGCGTCATGTCCACACCCCAAAAGTGGGCTGGCCTGCCAGCCCCGACGGCGTCGTCGCGCGGCGACGACGGTCGCCTCCGAAGGAGGCGACAGGACGGTCCATGCGCCTACGTACCCAACGGTCCCGGCTTGGTAGCCGTGGCGAGCACCTTGCGCATCGACTCCCCCTGCATCGCGAGAGTGTGGGAGTCATGGACCAGGCGGTCCAGAATGGCGTCTGCCAGGGTGGCGTCCTGGATCACCTCGTACCAGGAAGGAACCGGAAGCTGGCTTACCACCACCGTGCTGTGGTGCTGGTAGCGGGCGTCCACCACCTCAAGCAGGTCCCGCGCCCGATCGGGCAGGAGCGGCGACAGTCCCCATTCGTCCAGGACGAGCACGTCGTAGCGGGCAAGAAGGTGCACCAGCTTGCGCCACGTGCCTCGGCTGCGCGCCGCGGCCAGTTCGTCCAAGAGCAGGCTTAGGCGATAGTAGCGTGCCGAATGCCCCTGCCGGATGGCGGCATGGGCTAGGGCGCAGGCAAGGAACGTCTTGCCCACCCCTGTGGGTCCCGTGATCAGGATCCCGACGTGCTCTCGCACCCATCCCGCCTGGGCGAGTTCCAGCACCATCTTGCGGCTGAAGCCCCGGGGTTGACTCAGGTCGAACTCTTCGAGCACCGCCTGGGGGAGTCGCAAGTGGGCCTGGGCAAGGTGGCGAGACAGGCGCCGGTTCTCCCGCAGGGTGGCCTCTGCGTCCACCAAAAGCCCGAGCCGGTCCTCGAAGGAAAGCTCCCCAAAGACGTCGCCCGGCGCCTCAGCCTGCCTGTGCAGTTCTTCCGCCATGCCGCGCAATCCCAAACGCTGCAGCTTGGCCAGGGTTGGGTGAAGCAGCATCCTCACGCTCCCTCCCTGTTGGCGGCAGCCTGCCGTCGGTAGTAGTCGGCACCCCGAACGTTGGCATGGGGCATGTCTGGGGCGCGATTCGAGCGCAGAAGCTGGCCCAGAGCCCTCGCCCCCAACCTCCCTTCCGCCAGAGCCCGCTCCGCTGCCTTTTCCGCCTCCTCGTGGGGAAGGCACCGCAGCTGGCGGATGATTCCTAGACAAGAGCGAAAGGCCTGGGCAGGGATCGAGGCCTGGTCCAGGACGGTCTTCACCAGGGCAGCGCTTTGGGGGCCGATCTTCCCCGCCCAGCGCACCAGGCGCTCGGGCGTCCACTCGGCCGGCTCCGTCTGGGCCTGGTGGGAGGCGGGCATGTGCTGGCGCTGGGTGGAGAAGCGCCCCTCGCCCCGGCGCGCGTGGCTGGCCACCCGCTCATGCTGGTAGAGGATCTCCACCACATCGGCCGTAGCGCGCACCTCCACCTTGGCTCCCACGAGGCGGTATGGCACGCTGTAGAGGCGGCCGTCGAACAGCACATGGTAGTCCGGTCCCACCGTGGCGTGACGCCAGACGGCCAGAGGGAACGGCTCAGGCGGCAGCGGCCGCAGGGCAGGCTTTTCGAGGGCCTCGTAGACAGACCTACGGGAGCCCTCTCGCTTTTGGAAGGGCCGGAGGTTGAGTTCTTCCCGCAAGGGCGCCATGGCTCGGTGGATCTCCTCCAGGGTGGAAAAGTCCCGGTCCCGCAGGGGCGCGAGGACCCACCGCTCCACCTCCTTGACGGCGGCTTCCACGCAGGCCTTGTCTCGCGGACGGCGCGGCCGGGCGGGGAGGATGGCCATACCGTAATACTCGGCCAGTTCCTGATACCGGGGATTCAGCTCCGGGTCGTAGCGGTCCGCGTGGAGGACGGCGGCCTTGAGGTTGTCGGGGACGAGGATGCGCACGAGCCCACCGAAGAAGGCGAACGTACGGATGTGGGAGGCCAAAAAGTCCTCCGTGCCCTGGGTGGCGGTGGCCTCGCAGTAGAGGTAGCTGGAGGCGCCCAGGCACGCGACGAAGATCTGGGCCTGCTTCTTGGCACCCTTGGGACCGTAGGGAATGGTAAGTCCACAGTAGTCGATGAAGAGCTTTTCGCCAGCACGATGGAGCTGGCGCATGGTGACGTTGGCATCGCGAAGGTAGTCCTGGTATCCTTTGCAAAACTCCGTGTAGCCGAGTCCTTCGGGATGTTCGGACTTATACTCGAGCCATAGAAGCTTCCTCGTCACTCCTCGCCGGCGGAGTTCGCGATCGACCCAAGCGTAGTCGGGGAGCGGTCGGGAGTGTGGCTGGGCTGGAGGCGGATACAGGCGGCGCTCGAGTTCTTCATCCGAAATGCCTGCTGGGATCGGCCACTCGACCTTTGCGGCCTGCGCCTTGTAGAGGATGGCCAACACCGTTTTATGGTTGAGGTGCACGCTCTCCGCGATCTGCCTGGAGCTGAAGTGAAACTCGTGATGCAGCCGCAAGACCTCGCAGATCTTTCGCATGGGGGCCCTCCCTCTCGCCATGCCGTACCTCCTTCGGGACGGCCGAACGGCCTGTCCCGGGCGAGCAAGTACAGCCGGCTCGTGTGGTAGTCCTCCCCCCACGCGCCCACTTGGTGGTTCTTCCTGGATTTGGTGGGGAAATTGCCTGGATTTGGTGGGGAACCCGGCGGATTGCCTGGAGAGATACGACCGGATTGCCTGGCGACTTCTCCGGCGATTCCCTGGGCAGTTACCCCCGTATTCGCTGGAGACTCTCCCCGCGATTCGGTGGCGAATTTGCGCCGTGCTCCACATCAAGCCTCTACCGCCCTGAAATTCCCCACGCTGCCAGCGGGGGTGGTGAAGATGGGGCGGACGGCGGGCGCGGGCCGAGGGTTCCCACTGGGGTGGTCGTGGTGGCGGAGCCACGCCCGCACGGTCTTCCGGCAAGCCTGCCCGACGCCGTGCTGGGCGGCACGCGGGTGGTGGGCAACACGATCGGCGACGAGGGGG
>JAILZS010000029.1 GCA_023512375.1 Bacillota bacterium
GCGGTTTAATCGGTAGGCTTGGGAGACAACTAAGCCTACGCCGTCAATAGGGGCGCCGGCGCCCGGGGGGGGGCGACGGCGGCCGTGTCGGGCGAGCGCCGCTTGATGATCTTCGGCCTCATGCTCAGCATGGGGCTTACTGCCCTGGACGGCACGATCGTGTCCACGGCCATCCCCTCGATCGTGCGGGACCTGGGGGGGTTCGCCCTCTTCCCGTGGGTGTTCTCCGCCTACCTCCTGGTGCAGGCGGTGACCATCCCGATCTACGGCAAGCTCGCCGACCTATACGGGCGCAAGCCGGTGCTCCTGGTCGGCATCGCCATGTTCCTGGTCGGTTCCGCCCTGTCGGGGCTGAGCTGGAACATGCCGGCTCTGGTGGTCTTCCGCGGCCTGCAGGGGGTCGGGGCGGGTGCGGTGCAGCCGATCACGATGACCGTGGTGGGCGATATGTTCACGGTGGAGGAGCGCGCCCGCGTGCAGGGCTACTTCTCCAGCGTGTTCGGGATCTCGTCCGTCATCGGCCCCGCGATCGGCGGCCTGATCGTTCAGTATGCCTCCTGGCACTGGGTGTTCTACATCAACGTGCCGCTCGGCCTTGCGGCTGCGTACATGGTGTCCGCGCACTTCCACGAGGAGGTGCGGCGCCTGGAGCACCGCATCGATTACGCCGGCGCCGCGACGTTGGCCGCGGCCACCGGCCTGCTCGTCCTCGACCTCCTCGACGGCGGGGTGGCGTTCCCCTGGGCCTCGGCCCCGTCCCTCGCGCTCCTGGGGATCGCGGCCGCATTGGCGGCGGTGTTCGTGCGCATCGAGGGGCGGGCGGCGGAACCCATCCTGCCCCTGTGGGTGCTCAGGCAGCCCATGCTCGTGGGCGCCAACCTGGCGAGCATGGCCATCGGCGCCCTCTCGATCGGCCCGAGCTCCTTCCTGCCCACCTTCGTGCAGGGCACCATGGGTGCGACGCCGGTGGTGGCGGGCGCGGTGCTGGCCGCCATGTCGGTGGCCTGGCCGCTCGCCTCCAGCCAGGCGGGCCGCCTCTACCTGCGCCTGGGCTTTCGCGATACGGCCCTCCTGGGTAGCGCCATCGCCTTTGTGGCCGCGGTCCTGTTCAGCCTCCTTCCCCCTTCGGCGCGTCCCTGGCAGGCGGGGGTGGCCAGCTTCGTGATGGGCGTCGGCCTGGGGTTCTGCGCCGTCACGCTGGTGGTGGGCGTCCAGTCGGCCGTGGACTGGAGCCGGCGCGGCACTGTGACCGGAGCGCAGATGTTCACGCGCATGCTGGGCTCCACCCTGGGCGCGGCGGTGTACGGCGCCATCCTCAACGCCGCCCTCTCGTCTTGGCTGGCCCGCGCCCCGCGCCCCCTCGCCGCCCACCTGCCACGCACCCTGAACGCGGCCGCGCTCGCCATGAGTCCCGGTCTCGCCGGCGTGGACCGCGCCGCGGCCGCCTTCGTGCGCCTGGGCCTGTACGCGGGTGTGCACCGCATCTTCCTCGGCCTCGGGGTGGCGGCGCTTCTCACTTTTGCCGCCCTTTGGCTCATGCCGCGGCGGGCCGCTCCCCTGGCGGGGGACGGCGGCGGCTGAGGCGGCTAACGGCCACCGTCAAAGGGGTGCCGGGGAGGCATTGGCGGTGCTTGGGCGCAGAAGGAGCAGGAGACGATACCCACCGCCCCACGCCCGCCGGGTGGCGGGCGTCAGGGCTTGAACCGCAGGGTGCGCGTGGATCCGTGCCCCAGGGCGGCCGAGGCCGATAGGGCCGGGATGGGCTACGGCTCATGCCATGGAGCCGCGGTACCGCACGGCGGCGCCGACAGGGCAAAGCACCGCCCCGGGGCGGGGCGAGGGCGAAGGCGTTACGCCCGGCTAGGGGCTGCGGTGCGCGGCGTCCGCACGGGCCGGCGCACCTCCCCACGGGCGCGCCGCCGGCGTAACGCCGCCTGGAACGGAGGGGAGGGGCGCCGCCGGCGGCGGCCTGCCGTCGGCCGCCGACGCTGGCAAGGCGGCTGCGTCGGGGGCTGGAAACGTGGAGGAAGGAGGTCCGATGGAGCGAAAGGGTACACCCACCTACGACGAACCGTCCGCCCCGACGTTTGCGCCTAGGCGCGCTTGCCGCGGCAGGCGGAGGAGCGCGCGGACCCAGGGGGCGAAGCGCGGCTGGGATGTTGTTCGATGGAAGGGGAACGTTCGTCCATGTCCGGGCGTCGGGCGGGGCGATAGCGTCGGGGCAGGAGATTGGGGCAGAGCCTTGCAGCCGTCCCCGATTTCCCTGGGAGGTGGACAACGGGTGAAGCGCGTGGTTTCCTCTCTCGCCGTCGCCGTGGCGCTGGCGACGGCGAGCGTGGCTGCCGGCGCCACGGTGCCGGCAGTCGCCGCGGCCCCATCCGGGGCGTCGGTGACGATCGGCCTGTACGAAGAACCGGCGAATCTCAACCCCATCTTGGGCCCCTCGATGACCTTCTCCAGCCTGGTCGAGGGACCGATGATGCCCAACCTCTTCGACCTTTCGCCCAAGGGCCAGCTGGTGCCGGATCTCGCCACCGAGGTACCGACGGTCGCGAACGGCGGTATTTCGGACAACGGCCTCAAGTACACGATCCACTTGCGCCCAAACGTGAAATGGTCGGACGGCGCGCCCTTCACTGCTCAGGATGTGATCGAAACCTGGAAGCTTCTCGTCAACCCGGCCGTGAACGCGGTGACCACGCAGGGGTTCTCTGACATCGCCAGCGCTACGGCGCCCAACAAGCTGACCGTGGTGTTCACGCTCAAGCAGCCATACGCGCCCTTCCTCAGCACGTGCTGGTCGAACGCCATCACCGCAATCATTCCTGCCCACGTGTTTGCCAAGATGCCCGCGACGGCAGTGAACAACGCGGCATACGACACCGATCCCACGCCCACCTTGGGACCGTACAAGTTTGTCTCCTGGAAGCACGGCGCCAGCATTGTCGAGGAGGCCAACCCCCTGTACTGGGGTCCTAAGCCCAAGATTCAGACGCTGGTGTTCCAGGTCATCCCGGACGAGAACACTCTCCTGTCGGCGTTGGCCGCGGGAAACATCAACCTCTACTACTTCGTTCCCGTCACGCAACTGTCGAGCATCGAGAAGATGCCCGGAGTGCGTGCGTACGTGTACAGCGCACCGGCTTGGGAGTGGGCGCAGCTCAATCTGCACGACCCCATCCTGCAGAACGTCGACGTTCGGCGAGCGCTCGAGTACGGGATCGACCGGGCGGCCATCGTGAAGTACGTGTGGCACGGCATGGCCGACCTCACGGCGGACAGCCAGGTACCGAGCGAGTGGAGTTACGACCCGGCCATCAAGCCATACCCGTACTCACCGGCGCTGGCCAAGAAGCTCCTGGACGCGGCAGGATGGAAGATGGGACCCGGCGGCGTGCGCTACAAGGACGGTAAGCCGCTCGTGCTCACCTACTCGACCACGGCCGGCAACCCCTGGCGCGCCGAGACGGAGCAGATCGTCCAGCAGGAGCTGGGTGCCATCGGCGTCAAGATCGTGATCCAGAACTATCCTGCCAACACCTTCTTCGGCACGATCCTGTACCACGGCAAGTTCCAGATTGCCGAGTACGAGGCCACCGGTGGCCCCGACCCGGACCTTCGCACCTGGCGGGCCGACTCTTGCAGCGCCTTCCCTCCCTACGGCTCCAATTACGGGTTCTGGTGCAACCGGACGGTATCGAGCCTCCTCACCCAGGAGGAGAAGCTCACCGATCAGGCGGCGCGCAAGGCGATCTTTGACAAGATCTCGTCCATCGAGAACGCCCAGATGCCGAGCCTCTACTACTACTCGCCCAAGTCTATCGACGCCACCTACCACTTGAACGGCTACGTACCGAACCCGTTCGCACCGGTGACCGCCGAGGCGAATCAGTGGAGCGTTGCGTCCTGACCGGAACCTGAGAAGTCTTGGGCCGTGGCGGCAGCGTGAGGTGCTGCCGCTGCGTTCGTAGGGGCGGCACCGTCCCTCCGGGGGCGCGACGCCGGTACCCAAGGGGGCGAGAGCGTGTGGGTGTACATAGCACGCCGGGTCCTGCTCAGCATCCCGGTCCTATTGGGAATCACATTCTTGATCTTCTTCATCGCCCATAACCTGCCGGGCGGCCCATTGGCGATGTACCTGAATACCCCCACCATCACGCATGCCCAGATCGTCCACCTAGAAATCCAGCTCGGTCTCAACCGGCCCCTGCTGGTACAGTATGCGGCCTGGCTCTGGCAGGCATTGCAGGGCAACTTCGGGCATTCGTTCGTGGACGGCCAGCCGGTAGTCACGGTGATCGGCCAGCGCGTTCCGGCCACGCTGGAACTCATGTTGACGGCCATCGTGCTCTCCTACGCCCTGGCCTTCGTCCTGGGGGTGGCCTCGGCCGTCGGCCAGTACTCGCCGTTCGACTACGTGGTCACGGTGCTTTCGTACACCGGCATGGCGCTCCCCGTGTTTTGGCTCGGAATCATGCTGATCTTGGTGTTTGCCGTCGACCTTCACTGGTTCCCCACCTTCGGCATGAGCTCCACCCCCACGGGATACTCGCTTGCCGACAACCTCCATCACCTGGTCCTGCCTGTCGTCACGCTGGCGGTCTACACGCTGGCACAGGAAAGCCGGTATGTGCGTTCCAGCATGCTGGAGGTCATGCAGCAGGATTATATCCGCACCGCGCGTGCCAAGGGACTGACGGAGCGCACGGTGCTTTTCCGGCACGCTTTGCGCAACGCGCTCCTACCGGTGGTGACGGTGATGATGCTGGACTTTGCGTTTCTGATATCCGGCGCAGTGGTCACTGAGACGGTGTTTGCCTGGCCGGGGATGGGACGCCTCTTCTTCGACTCCCTGCAGCAGGGAAACTACCCTGTCGTGATCGGCATCGCCGTGCTGGTATCAGTGATGGTCGTGCTGATGAACATTGTCGCCGACGTGGTGTACGCACTCATCGATCCTCGCATCCAATACCGCTAGAGGAGGGTGGCCATGGACGTCCAGCCGGCTGTGCCAAGTGCTTCGGGCCCGGAGGCGGACCTCCAGATCCGGCCTCCCTCGCTTCTGCGCCGCCTGGCTCGCCACCGCGCGGCGCTCGTCGGCGCCGTGGCGCTGGCGGCGATCGTCTTTCTCTGCACGCTCGGGCCAGCGGTTTTGCACATCAACCCGGATGCCATCGATTTCACTGCATTCAACTCGCCCCCGTCTTGGCGGCACATCATGGGAACCGACGACCTAGGGCGGGACGAGTTCGTGCGTATCCTGTATGGCGGACGCATCTCCCTCTTGGTGGGCTTTTTGGCCATGCTGATCGGGGTCGGCCTGGGAGGCGTGGTGGGCGCCGTGGCGGGCTACTTCGGCGGCAGTGTGGATTTCGTGGCCATGCGGGTGGTGGACGTGGCCCTGTCCATTCCTCGTCTCTTCCTTCTCCTGCTCTTGTCGGTGACGATCGGTTCCGGCGTGTTCGACATCGCCCTCATCATCGGTCTGACGGCCTGGATGTATCCGGCGCGCATCATGCGCGCGCAAGTGCTGAGCTTACGGACGCGGGAGTTTGTGGAGGCGGCACGGGCCATGGGGGCGGGAACGGGGCGAATTCTCGCCCGCGCGGTCGTTCCCAACGCCGTCGCTCCCTTGATCGTGAACGGCACGATTCAGGTAGGCCAGGCCATCGTATCGGAGTCGATCATGAGCTTCCTCGGCTATGGCATCCAGCCGCCTACCCCGAGCTGGGGGAACATGCTCACGAACGCCCAGACCTTCCTCCCGGTCTCCCCCTGGCTGGCCATCTTTCCCGGTGTGATGATCGTGATCACCGTGTTGGCCTTTAACCTCGTTGGCGACGCTCTGCGCGACGCCCTCGACCCCACCGGGCAGCAAGGGGCGCGCGCTAACCGTGCGCCCCGGCGGCGCCGCGCCGTGGCCACGGCGGGCACCTGAAGCGACCTAGGGCGATCGTCCGGTGCCGCCGCGCCCTCACGCTGCCCTCTCATCGTGGCTGGCCCGCGCCCCCTCGCCGGGCCCCCTGCCGCGCACCCTGATCCTGAACGCGGCCGCCCTCACCCTGTGTCCCGGCCTCGCCGGCGTGGACCGCGCCGCGGCCGCCGTCGTGCGCCTGGGCCTGTACGCCGGTGTGCACCGCATCGTCCTCGACCTGGCGGTGGCGGCGATCCTCGCCTTCGCCTCTCTTCGGCTCATGCCGCGGCGCGCCGCCCGCCTGGGTGGAGGGACGGAGGCGCTGAGTCGACCGGCGGGCGGCTCAGCGGGGCGCTGGAGCGCCGGCGCCTGCCCCGTCGTCGGGCCACGCCCCGACGACGACCTCTCCCCGCACGACCACCGCCGCGAGGCGCTCCGGGCCGAAACGCGTGAGGTCCCGCCAAGGTTCGCCGCGCACGAGCAGGAGATCGGCCTCGAACCCCGGCCGCACCCGTCCCAGGCGGTCCCCCAGCCCCAGGGCCTGCGCCGCTCCGCTCGTGGCGGCCCTGAGCGCGTCCTCGGGTCCCAGGCCGAGCTCCTCCGCCATGGCGCGCATCTCGTCGTATTGGCTGCCGAAGGGGAGGGTATCGTCGCCGCCATCGGTGCCCATGACAAGGCGAACCCCAGAATCGGCCGCCAGACGCAGGGCGTCGCCGCGCGCGGCCACCAGGGCGCGCGCCTTGGCCACGTTCTCCGGCGGCGCGTCGGTGCGGCCGGCGGCGATGCGGGCGAGGGCGACGAGGGTGGGCACGACCGCTGCGCCCCGGTCGGCTGCCATGCGCGCCAGGTCGGACGTGATGGCGGTCGCGTGCTCCAGCGTGTCGACCCCCGCCTCGAGAGCGGCGCGGATGCCGGCCGGCGTGTGGGCGTGGGCGGCGACGGGGAGGCCGAGGGCGTGCGCCTCATCCACGATCGCCGCCAGCTCCTCCGCCGTGTGGTTTCGCCACTCGACGCGATCGCCGTGGGACATGACGCCGCCGCTGGTGAAGATCTTGATCCCGTCCACCCCCATGCGCCCGTACGTACGCACCAGGCGGCGGCAGGCGTCGGGACCGTCGGCTGTGGGCGGACGGCGGCGCACGGCCGACGGCCACATGAGGTCGCCGTGGCCGGCCGTCATGCCGACGTGGCCGTAGGCCAGGACGCGCGGCCCGGGCAGGGCGCCGAGGTCGAAGGTGCGCCGAAGGGCGACCGGGGGCTCGAACGCCCCCAGGTCGCGCACGGTCGTGACGCCGGCGCGAAGCGCCCGCCTCGCCTGGCCGGCGCCGTGTAAGAGCTGCTCGGGCCAGGGGGTGACCAGGTCCCAGGCGGGCGGCGCCGCCCCGCGCCCCGCATAGTTCACCATGTGCACGTGGGCGTCGACGAGCCCGGGGAGGAGCGACAAACCGGGGTGGAGGTCATGCTCCGCCGCCGTCACCGCCTCGATCCCGCCCGGGCCGAAGCGGACGTCGCTCGGCCCGAGGTCGTGCTCGCCGTCCCAAACCCGCACGCCTCGAATCTCCATGGTCGCCTCCCCTGCCCCGGCCCGTCAGCGGGTAGCCGGCAGGGCGCCGGTGCGGCCCGCGTGGCGCGGAAGCTGTTCGAGTTCCTCCCGGGCCATGCGGGTGCGCACGAGGACGGCTCCGACGGCGACCAGTAGAACGCCGACGACCAGGAGGGGGGTCACGGTGGGGCCGAAGACGAGCGCTCCCACCAGGGCGGCGACCGGTCCGTTGGCGCCGGCGATGGCGTTGGCGGAGACGATGGAGATGCGCGCCAGTGCGCCCGTGAGGAAGAAGAGGGCGGAAGCATAGGCGGCGCCGGAGAGAAGCAGGAAGCCGACGCCTACCGTCCCCACGTGTGCTAGGTGGGCGGGCGTCGGCGCCTGGCCCGACAGGGCGCTGGCGGCGGCCGTGACGGCCAGGCCGACCGTGGCCGACACGGCCAGGGTGGGCCACAGGCCGATGCCGTGGCGCAGGACATACCCCACGGCGGTGACCGACAGGGCGAAGCACAGCCCGGCGGCGAGGGAGAGGGCGAGCACCTCTCCCCAGCCCGGCACGAACACCTGGCTCCAGGAGGCGGCGGCCGTGCCGGCGACGATGACCAGCATGCCGAGCCACACGGGAGGCCTTACGGCTGGGCCGAACCACCACCGCACGAGGATGGCAGTGCCCAAGAGCTGGCCGACCTCGACCGCGGTGAGGGTGAGGACGATGCCGCCGCGCGTGAGGGCGTAGATCTTCAGGGCATTGGCCACGTACATGTTGAGCACGCCGTCGAGGACGAGGGCGCCCAGGAGCACCGCCGCCCCAGGGCGAAACAGGAGACCGAGGTCGCGCCTACCGTCGGCGCCGGCCAGGGTGGCGAGCCAGGCCAGGGCGAAGACGGGCAGGACGCGGACGAACGAACCAAGGGCGGGCGGGGCGTAGGGGGCGGCGATGCGCACGCTCAGCTCGAGGGCGACGAACGACAGGGCCGCCGCCACGGCCCACAACTCTCCGCGCACGCGCATCCAGCCACGTCCCTTCGCGGGGATGTCCGGCCGGGCCTCATGGGCGCCGCGCCGGGGGTTCGAACGGGACCGCCTGACTGGTTCCGTGTCGGGCGGGGGAAGTCCTGGGCCCGGGCGCAGACAGGAGGCGACGGCATGGCGGTTTGGGACGTCACCCTTCCCCTAGGGCCGGACCTTGCGCCCTATCCCGGCGAGGCGCCGCCGGCGCTGGAGCCGACTGCGCTCCTGGAGGCGGGCGACCCGTACACCTCCCGCCGCCTGACCCTCAGCCTGCATGCGGGCACCCATGTGGACGCGCCCTCCCACCTGCTGCCCGGCGGAGCCTCCCTGGACAGCCTGGCGGTGGACGCGCTGTGCGGGCCGGCGGCGGTGGTCGACGCGCGCGGCGCACCGGGCGGCATGGTGGACGTGGCCGCTCTCCGGGCCCTCGCTGACCTCCCGCCCGGCACGGCCGTCCTCTTCCTCACGGACAACACCGTGCGGGGCCTGGGGCGGCGTCCGGAATACGCCGCCGACCACGTCGTCCTCTCTCCCGCCGCCGCCGCCGCCCTGGCCGCGCTGCGCCCGCGTTGCGTGGGCTGGGACTACCTGTCCGTGGAGGGGGAGGACGACCCGACCTTCCCCGTCCATCGCACCCTGCTGGCCGCCGGCGTGCCCTTGCTGGAAGGACTCTGGCTGGAGGGGGTGGCGCCCGGACGGTACGAGCTGATCGCCCTACCGCTGCGCCTGACCGGTGCCGAGGCGGCACCGGTGCGGGCGCTGTTGCGTTCGGGTCGGCGCGGCCGTCATTACGCCTCGGCGTGGCGGCGCGCGCCGTAGTGGAGGACCCGCACCGGCTCCAGCGTCGCCATGCCGCCAGGCAGCATGTCCATGAGCCGGGGGAGGATGGCGCGCAGCTTCTCCTCCCGGTCGACCAGCTCCACCACCATGGGTTGGTCGCGCGACAGGTCGAGAAGACCGCTACCCTCGCCCCGGCTGGCGGCGCCGAACCCTTCCACCCCGCGCAGCACGGTGGCGCCTGCGAGGCCGGCGCTCTTGGCCTCCAGTACGAGCTCGTGGTAGAGGGGGCGCCCGCGGAACTGGTCGCGTTCCCCCACGTACAGCCGCAGGCGGGCCACCCCGCCGGAGAGGTCCTGCACGCCCGTACCTCCTTGCCCCGGCACGACCGGAGCTGTGCCCGTCGACGCCCATGATAGCAGGCCCGAGACCGTATGTGCCGGCCGATCCGTGGCGCGACCGCCCGATCCGCGCCTATCATGGAGGCGACGGGTGGGCGAGGGGGGACAGGGCGTGCGGCGGCGCTGGACGCATCCGGACGGGCGGGCGCCGGCTGCGCCGTGAGCCTGGCCGACGCCGTGCTGGGGGCGCGGACGTTCGAGAGCCTGAGGCGTTACCGCAACTTTCGCCTCTTCCTAGCCGGCCAGTTCGTGTCCCAGACGGGGACGTGGCTTCAGACCGCCGCCCAGTCGTGGCTCGTGCTCCAGATCACCCACTCGGCGGTGGCGGTCGGCCTGGTGGGCTTCTGGCAGTTCGTCCCGTACACGGTGCTGGGCCTGTTCGGCGGCACGGTGAGCGACCGCGTCGACAGCCGGCGCGCCCTGGCATGGGCGCAGGTGGCGCAGATGGCGTGCGCCGCGCTCCTGGCCGCCCTGGCCTTCGCCCACGCCGGCGGCGTGGCCTGGGTGTACGCCCTCGCGGCGGCGCGCGGCGTGGCCCTCGTGGTCAACAACCCCAGCCAGCAGGCGCTCATGTTGCGCATGGTGGGGCGGGAGGACCTCGCCGGCGCCATCTCCCTCAACTCGGGCATCACGAACGCCACGCGCATCCTGGGACCGGGGGTGGCCGGGGTGCTCATCGCCGCTGCCGGCGTGGGCTGGTGCTTCGCCCTCAACGCCGCAAGCTACCTTGCCGTCCTCGCCTCCCTCGCCCTCATGCGGGAGGAGGACCTCTTGCCCCTTGTCCGACCACCCGGTGCGGCCAACCTCGTGCGCGATCTGCGCGAGGGCCTGGCGTACGGCCTGCGCACCCCTCGGGTCCTCATCCCCCTCGCCCTCTTGGCGGTCATCTCCACCCTGGGCATCAACTTCGGCGTCATGCTGCCCATCCTGGCCGCCCAGACCCTGGGCGCCGGCGCCGGGGTGTACGGGTTCATCACCTCCCTCTTCGGCCTGGGGGCCGTGGCCGGCGCCCTCTTGGCCGCCTCCCTCGGCCGCGCCACGTGGCCGCTCCTCATGGCGAGCGCTGCCGCCTTCTCCCTCGCCGAGCTCGCCCTGGCCCCCGAGCGCGCTCTATGGCCCGCCGTCGCCTGCCTCGTGGCGACCGGCGTCGCCTACACCCTGTACACGTCGGTGACGAACACGATGGTCCAGCTGAGCGCGCCCGACCACATGCAGGGGAGGGTGACGGGCCTGTACAGCTACGTCTTCCTCGGCACCGGTCCGCTGGGGGCCCTCTGGTCGGGGTGGCTGAGCGGAGCCGGCGGCACGGGCCTCACGTTCGCCGTGGCCGGCGCGGGGGGCCTGGTCGCCACGGCGGCGGCCTGGGTGGCGCAGCGGAGGGCGGAGGGCTCGGTGGGTGGCGCTGCGGGAACGGGCGCGTAGACCGCCGGCTGCGGCCGGCCTGTGTGGAGCGGGGGAGGTGATGGGGTGGCCGAGGCGGGGGGCCGCGCCGGCGCGGCCGAAGGCCTTCGGGCCGGCGCCCTGGGAGGACTGGACGCGATCGTCCTCGGCATGGCCGGAAGCGCCCCCGCCTACTCGATCGCCACCACCACCGCGGCCCTCGTGGCAGCCGTAGGCACGGCCGGTCCGGCCGCCCTGCTGGCTTGCGGCATACCCATGATCGGCATCGCGCTCGCCTACCGCGACCTCGGCGCCCGCCTGCCCCACGCCGGCGCCGCCTACGCGTGGGTCGGCCGGGCGCTGGGCCCCGTTCCCGGCTACCTGGCCGGGTGGGCCCTCGTCCTCGCCGCCACGCTGTTCATGGCGGCGGGGTCGCTCCCCGCCGGGTCGGTCACGCTCAGCCTCGTGGCGCCCGCGCTCGCCGACGACACGACCCTGGTCACGGCGGTGGGCGCCGCTTGGTTCGCCCTCATGGCGGTACTGGTCGTTGTCGGCGCGCGGCGCACGGCCCGCGTCCAGTGGGCCATGTCGGGGCTGGAACTCCTCCTCCTGTGCGCCTTCGGCCTCCTGGGCGCGTGGCGCGCCCTGAGCGGTGCGAGACTCGCTTTCTCCTGGCGCTGGCTCATCCCCGCCGCCCTCCCCGGGCCCGGTTCCCTCGCCTCGGGTGTCTTGGTGGCCGCCTTCTCCTACTGGGGGTGGGACGTGACCGCCAACCTGGGCGAAGAGACGCGCCGGCCGAGGCACATCCCGGGTGCCGCCGGCCTAGGCGCCATGGTCGCGGCCATGTGCCTCTTCGTCGCCTACGCGCTCCTGGTCGACCTCTTCCTCCCGGCACGGGTCGTGGGCGCCAATGCGGGCGACGTCCTCCTCGCCCTGGGACGGGAGCTCTGGCCGGGGGCGGGGGGCGGGCTCATGGTCCTCGCCGTCCTCATGTCCACCGTGGCCACGCTCGCCACCACCCTCCTGCAGGCCAGCCGCACCCTGTACGCCATGGGGCGCGACGGCGCCATGCCTGCGGCGCTCGCCGCCGTCCACCCGCGCTGGCGCACCCCGTGGACGGCCACCGCGGCCGTGGCCGCGGCGGCGCTGGCGCTGTTCGTCGCCTCGGACCTCATCGGCTCGGTGGGAGCTGCCATCTCGGCCGCCCTCGCCGCCATCTCCCTCCTGATCGTGGTGTACTACTCCCTCGCCGCCGCCGCCGCGGTGGTCGAGTACCGCCGGCGGCCCGTAGGGGGGGCGAGCGGCTGGCTGCGCGGCGCCCTCTGGCCTGCGCTGGGCGGCGCCTTCATGCTTGCCTGCGGCGTGGCGGACGTGACCCAGCTCAGCCCGGCGGCGGTGGCGGTCGGCGTGGGGGCGCTGCTCGTGGGGCTGGCCCCCTACGCCCTGCGTCCCGACCGCGCGCGCTCCCCGCGTGCGGCGGGGGCGCGCGCCCTCGACGCCGGGGGGAGAGATTAAGCTCCCGCGCCCGCGTCGCCAGGAATTGGGCTATAATCCTACCTTGGTATTCGTCCGGGCCCCTGCCCGGCTCGGGGCGTGCGCGGCGAGAGGGCTTTCGCCGACCCGGCCGGCATGGCGGACAGGGGGCGACGGCGCCCGACGATAGGGCAACGAGGGGGTAGGACATGATCCGGGTGGACGTTTCCCGCCGCCAGATCCTGGCGCCCGACGGCAAGCTCGTGGGCGAGATGCCCGCGCTTGGCCCCGACACCCTGCGCGATATGTACCGCATCATGGTGCTGGCCCGCACCTTCGACCAGCGCGCGCTCAACCTGCAGCGCCAGGGCAGGATCGGCACCTTCGCGCCCGCCGCGGGCCAGGAGGCGTCCCAGGTGGGTGCGGTGTTCGCCATGCGCCGGGACGAGTGGCTGTTCCCGACCTACCGCAGCCACCCCGCGATGCTGGCCCACGGCATGCCGCTCGACCGCCTCTTCCTCTACCCCATGGCCCATCCCCTGGGCGGCGTCGCCCCTCCCGGCGTGGCCATCTACAGCGTGGCCATCTCCATCGCCGCCCACCTGCCCCACGCAGCCGGCGCGGCGTGGGCGTCGCGCATCCGGCGCGAGTCGAAGGGGTTCGTGGCCCTGTTCGGAGACGGCGCCACGTCGGAGGGCGACTTCCACGAGGCCATGAACTTCGCGGGCGTCTTCCGCGCCCCCCTCGTCTTCCTGTGCGAGAACAACGGCTGGGCGATCAGCGTGCCGCGCGAGCATCAGACGGCGTCGGAGACCATCGCCCAGAAGGCCGTCGCCTACGGCTTCGGGGGCGAGGTGGTGGACGGCAACGACGTGCTGGCGGTCTACCAGGCCACGAGCGAGGCCTTGGAGCGGGCGCGGGCGGGCGAGGGCCCCACCCTCATCGAGGCGCAGACCTACCGTCTTGGGCCGCACACCACGGCCGACGACCCTACGCGCTACCGCAAGCCGGAGGAGCTCACCGAGGCGGAGCGCATCGATCCCATCCTGCGCCTGCGCCTTTTCCTCGAGGGGCGCGACCTCTGGTCGGAGAAGGAGGAGGCGGCGCTACGGGCCGAGGCGCAGGAGAGCGTGCGCGCGGCCTACCAGAAGGCGCAGGAGACGCCGCCCATGGCGCTCGGCGACCTCGTGCCGTACGTCTACGCCGAGGTGCCGCCCTACCTCGCGGCCGAGCGGGAGGAGATGAACGGATGGCGCGTATGACGATGATCCAAGCCATCAACCAGGCTTTGGCCCAAGCCATGGAGGCCGACGACCGGGTGCTGGTGATGGGCGAGGACGTGGGGCGAAACGGCGGCGTCTTCCGCGCCACCGACAAGCTCTACGACCGCTTCGGACCCGAGCGCGCCATCGACACCCCCCTGGCGGAGGGCGGGATCGTGGGTACGGCCATCGGCATGGCCGTGTACGGCCTAAGGCCCGTGGCGGAGATCCAGTTCATGGGCTTCACCTACCAGGCCTTCTCCCAGCTCGTGGCGCAGGCGGCGCGCATCCGCTACCGCAGCCTGGGGCAGTACACCTGCCCGCTCGTGGTTCGCGCCCCGTACGGCGGCGGGGTGCGCGCCCTGGAGCTCCATAGCGACACCCTGGAGGCGCGTGTCCTGCACACGCCGGGCCTCAAGTTCGTGACGCCTGCCACGCCCCGCGACGCCAAGGGGCTCCTGCTGGCGGCCATCGACGACCCCGACCCGGTGATCGTGGCCGAACCCTTGCGCCTCTACCGGAGCCACCGGGAGGAGGTGCCGGAGGAGCGCTACACCGTGCCGATCGGCAAGGCCCGCCTGGCGCGGGAGGGGAGCGACGTCACCTTGGTGGCCTGGGGGTCGCAGGTGCCCACGGCCCTGGAGGCGGCGGAGGCGGCCGAGGCGGACGGCGTCTCGGTCGAGGTCATCGACCTGCGCACCATCGTCCCCATGGACCAGGAGGCCATCCTCGCCTCGGTGCGCAAGACCCACCGCGTGGTCATCGTGCAGGAGGCGCCGGTCATCGGCGGGGTGGGGGCGGAGATCGCCGCCTTGGTGAGCGAGCGCGCCATCCTCTCCCTGGAGGCGCCGCCTTTGCGCGTGGGCGGCTACGACATGCCCTACCCGCCCTCGGCGATCGAGGAGCAGTACCTGCCGTCGCCCGAGCGGGTGCGGCAGGCGATCGACCGCGTCCTGGCCTTCTGACATGGGGGGGGGCGAGGCGGCGGGACACGTCCTGGGGGTGGGCGTGGACCTGGTGGAGGTGGCGCGGGTGGAGCGCCTGCTTCGCCACCGGCGCGCGGCCGACCGCCTGTTCACCCCCGCCGAACGCGCCGCCGCCGGGGACGGGGCGATGCGGCTTGAGCGGCTGGCGGCGCGCTTTGCCGCCAAGGAGGCGGTGGTCAAGGCGCTGGGCGGGGTAGGGCGGCTGGGTTTCCACGACATCGAGGTCGTGCGGCCGCCCGGCGGCCCTGCCTCGGTGGCCCTGCGGGGACGGGCGGCGGAACGGGCGCGCGAGCGCGGCGTGGTGACCGTCCTCGTGTCCATGAGCCACGTGGGGGCCTACGCGGTGGCACAGGCGGCGGCGCTCGGGCGGTGCCCAT
The DNA here is from genome assembly GCA_023512375.1 of Bacillota bacterium. GTDB lineage: Bacteria > Bacillota > Sulfobacillia > JAJZYS01 > JAILZS01 > JAILZS01. Next base: position 15,125 of record JAILZS010000029.1, read on the forward strand.
GCGCGTCCTGACGGCGGCCGGGGCGCGGGCGGCCGATGCCGCCGCCCAAGCCGCGGGGGTGCCGGTGGCGCTCCTCATGGAGCAGGCGGGCGTGGCGGTGGCGGCGGCGGCGGAGCGCCACTTCGCGCCGTTGCGCCAGCGAGGTGCCGTGGTGCTGGCCGGGCAGGGGTCGAACGGCGGCGACGGCCTGGTGGCAGCCCGCGCCCTGGCCGACCGGGGTTGGCCGGTCGTCGCCCTGGTCGCGGGGGGGCCCCGCCGCTTCGCCGCCCGCGCCGCCGCCCAGCGCGCCTATCTGGCGCGCCTTGCGGGCTACGGCGTGCCCGCCCTGACCCTGGACGGGGCGACGGCGGCCGCCGTCCTCGACCGACACCCCGGGGCCCTGGTGGTGGACGCCGTCTCCGGGACCGGGGTGCGGGGGCCGCTCCGGGCCGAGGCGGCCGCTGCCCTGGCGGCGGCACGCGAGCGCGGGGGTGCGGTGCTCGCGGTCGACCTCCCGACGGGCGTCGACCCGGACACGGGGCGGGTGAGCGCGGGCGCGGTGGCGGCCGACCGAACCGTGGCCATGGCGTTCCTCAAGCCGGGCCACCTCCTGTGGCCGGGGGCGGGGTTGTGCGGTGCGGTGGAGGTGGCGTCCATCGGCCTCGGCCCGTTCGCCGACGCCTCCGGCGAGGCGGCGATGGAATGGGTGACCGAGGCGGAGGCGCGCGCCCTGGCCCCGGAGCGGACTCCCACCCTGCACAAGGGAGAGGCCGGGCGGATCTTGGTGGTGGCCGGTTCGCCGGGGTTCGGCGGGGCGGCGGTCCTCGCCACCCTGGGGGCCCTGGCGAGCGGTGCCGGCCTGGTGACGGCCGCCACCCCTCCCGAGGTGCGCGCCGCTCTGCTGGCGCGCGCCCCCGCCGCCATGGCGCTGGCCGATGACGCCGACCTGGAAGTGCGGGCGGCGGCTGCCGACGCGGTGGCCATGGGGCCGGGCCTGGGGCGAGGGCCCGAGACGGTGGGGCGGGTGCGCGCCGTCCTCGCCCGCGCCCGGCGCCTGGTCTTGGACGCCGATGCCCTCACCGCCCTGGCCGGGTTGGGGGAGGCGGCGTGGCGCGAACTCCGACGTTCGCCGGCGGCGGCCGGCGGCGCGCTCGTTCTTACGCCCCACCCGGGCGAGGCGGCAACCCTCCTGGCGGTGCCCGACGAAGGGCGGCCGGTGTGGCCGGAGGGGTCGCCGGCCGACGCCGCCGCCGTCGACGCCGGACGTCTCGAGGCCGCGCGCGCCCTGGCCCGAGCGAGCGGCGCCGTCGTCCTGCTCAAGGGGCGGCCCACGGCGGTGGCGCACCCCGACGGGCGCCTGCGCCTCAACGGCAGCGGCGGCCCGGTCCTCGCCACGGGCGGCACCGGTGACGTGCTGACCGGCCTCGTGGGCGGCCTGTTGGCCCAGGGGCTCGACGCCTTCGACGCCGCCGCCCTGGGCGCCTACCTGCACGGCCGGGCGGGAGAGCAGGCGGCAGAGGGCGGCGACCGCGGCGTGACGGCCGCCGAGGTGGCCGCCGCCCTGCCCGCTGCCTGGCGGCTCCTCCTGGCCGGCGACGAGGGGTCTCGGGGGTGAGCGGGGCGCTGCCCTCCCCGCCCATCCGGGCGACGCGCGCCGTGGTGGATCTGGACGCGGTGCGCGACAACGCCCGCGCCCTCGCGCGGGCGGTCGCCCCCGCCCGCCTGTGGGCGGTGGTCAAGGCGGACGCCTATGGGCACGGCGCGGTTCGGGTGGCCCAGGCCGCGCTGGAGGGGGGGGCGGACGCCCTGTGCGTGGCCCTCCCCCAAGAGGCGCTCGCCTTGCGCGCGGCCGGTGTGGGGGCGGGGATCCTCGTGCTCGGGCCGACGCGCGAGGCGGAGATGGTGGTGCTGGGCGAGGCGGGCGTGTGGGTGACGGTGGCGGATGCGGCCGCCGCAGGGGAGGCCCGCTCGGCCGCGCGGCGCTTGCCGCAGGCCGCGAGGCCGTTGGCCGTCCACCTCAAGGTGGACACGGGCATGGGCCGCATCGGCTGCCGCCCGGAGGAGGCGCCTCGGTTGGCGCGCGCTCTGGCCGAGGACGCCCACCTGCACCTAGCGGGGGTGTTCACCCATCTCGCCTGCGCGGACGAGGACCCGGCCTTCACGCGCTGGCAACTGGAGCGCTTCGCCCGCGCCCGGGCGGAGGTGACGGCCGCGCTGCCCCAGGGCGTCCGGCCCCTGTGGCACGCGGCGAACAGCGCCGGCGCCCTGGCCGAGCCCCGATCCCGCCTCGACGCCGTGCGCGTGGGCATCGCCCTGTACGGGTATCCGGCCCTGCCTCCGGGGGCCCCGCCGCCGCCCCCCCTGCGCCCGCCGCTCTCCCTCCTCAGCCGGGTCTCCTTCGTCAAGCGCGTCCCGCCGGGCACGCCGGTCTCATACGGCGCCACGCATCGCACGGCAGGCGAGCGCATGCTGGCCACCATACCGGCCGGTTACGCCGACGGCGTGCGGCGCGCCCTCACGGGACTGGAGGTGGCGGTGGCGGGCCGGCGCGTGCCCGTCGTCGGGCGGGTGACCATGGACCAACTCGTCGTCGAGGGGCCGGCGGACTGGGAGGTAAAGGTGGGCGACCGTGCCGTTCTCCTCGCCGGGGGCGAGGGCCCGGACGCCGCCGCCTGGGCGCGGCACCTCGGCACCATCCCCTACGAGGTGCTCACCGGTTTGAGCGCGCGGGTGCCGCGCCTGTACGTGGGGCGGGGGGGCGCAGCGACGGGGGCCGAGGAAGGGTCGGCGGGGTCACGCGACGGCGCGGCCCGGTAGGCGCCGCCCGCGTGACGTTGGGCGGGCGCGTGCCGCTTACTCGGCGGTGCGCCCCAACGGCCAGCGTCCGAGCGGGCGGTGGACGGCGTGCGGCCGCGCGAGCTCGCTCTGCCACAGGACGAGGGCGTCGGCGGTCGCGTGCGCCTCCATGGCCGCCGCAGGTACGGCGGCGAGGTCGCGGGCGCGGGCCAGGGTGAGGTGGGGGCGGAAGGGGCGTCCTTCGGGGGGCACGCCCAGACGGGCAAGGCGCTCGTTCAAGGCGGCCGCGAGCTGTTCGAGCTTCTCCGCCCCCTCGCTTATGGCGAGGGCGGCCACCCGGGCGCGCCGGGGATGGGGCAGACCGATGAGCCTCGCGCAGGCATAGGGGAAGGGGGCCGCCGCGGCGGCCACCTCGGCGCCGGCCGCAAGAAGGTCGGGCAGGCGGTCGGCGGGTGTGTCGCCCAGAAAGCGCAGGGTGACGTGCAGCGTGTCCGGGTGGGCGACGCGCCAGTCGGCGGCGGAGAGCCGGAGCGCCGCGAGACGGCACATCTCGCGCCGGAAGTCCTCCGGCAGGTCGAGACCATAGAACAGGCGCAGGGGGGAGCTTGGGGCGGGGGCGGACATGGCATACCTCCCGACAGGGCGATTCGCCGCCGCCGCCCCCACTCCCGCCCGCAGGAGGGTACGAGGCAGGGCGCGAAGTCGGCGAGGGGTGGAGAAACGCGATCGGAGGTGCGCCGTGGCGGCAGGGATGGACGGGGGGCTGGTGCCGATCCTGGTGACGGCGGGTGCGGGCACGGACCAGGTGGTGGGAGGCAGCGTCCGTGCCCTGCACCTGCGCTTCAGTTACCTGGAGGCGGTGCGGGCCGCCGGCGGCGTACCGGTGGCCTACGGCGGAGGCCCGGACGCCGCCGAGGTGGCGTGCGCCCTCTCCGCGGTGGGAGGTCTTCTCCTTACCGGCGGCGGCGACGTGGCCCCTGGCCGGTACGGCCAGACGGAGCGCGCGCCCCTCATGGGCGTGGACCCCGAGCGGGACGCCCTGGAGCTCGCCCTGGCGCGCGCCGCCCTGGACGTTGGCGTGCCGGTGCTCGGGATCTGCCGCGGCATGCAGGTCTTGGCCGTGGCGGAGGGCGCACCCCTCCTGCAGGACATCGCCTCCGAGCGCGTCGGCGCCCTGGCGCACGAGGGCAGGGGGGCGCGCCGGGAGGCCGACGCCCACACGGTGCGGCTGGAGGGCGGCTGCCCGGCGGGTGACCTTCTGCGCCGTTCGGCGGGCGGGGATGCGATGGCGGTGAACTCCTTCCACCACCAGGCGGCGGCGCGGGTGCCCACGGGCTGGCGCGCCTTCGCGTGGGCGCCGGACGGCGTCCTCGAGGGCATGGAGCGGATGGGGCCGGAGGGCGCGTTCGCCGTCGGGGTGCAATGGCACCCCGAGGACCGCTGGCGCGCGAGCGCGGCCGATCGCGCCTTGTTCGCCGCCTTCGTGGCGGCGGCGCGGCGGCGCCTGGCGGTGCGGACGGGGGCGGTGTGACGGTGCGGAACAAGGCCCGGCTCGGCGCGTCGGCCGGCGCCGTAGGGGCGGTTTGGACGGCGCGGCGACGGGGAGGCGCTTAAGGGTGGCGGAAGGCGTGAACGTGTTCATCAGCGCCGACATGGAGGGGACCGCGGGTGTGACCGGCTGGGAGGAGACCCAGCCCGGCCACCTTCTGTACCCCAGGGCGCAGGAGCTCATGGTGGGCGAGGTGAACGCCGCCATCGAGGGGGCCCTGGCGGCCGGGGCGGGGGCGATCCTGGTGAACGACAGCCACGACGGCATGCGCAACCTGCCGCCCTCGGCCGTCCACCCCGCCGCCGACCTCCTGTTGGGCTGGCCCAAGCGGTACTCGATGGCGGAAGGTGGGCGCGGGCACGACGTCGCCCTGTTCACCGGTTACCACGCGGCCGCCGGCGCCCCGGGCAACCTGGCCCATACGATGACGCTGCACCTGGTCGAGGTGCGGCTGAACGGCCGAAGGGCGTCGGAGACGCTCTTTCACGCCGGGCTGTTGGGGGTGTGGGGCGTACCGGTGGGGATGGTGACGGGGGACGAGGTCCTGGGCGAGCATGTGGCCGAACTCATGCCCTGGGCGGTGTTCGTTCCGGTCAAGCGCCCGGTCAGCCTCACGGCGGCCGTCAACCTGTCGCCCGAGCGCGCCCGCGCCCGCATCCGGGAGGGGGCGCGGGAGGCGGTGGCGCGAGCGAGGGCGGGCGGCCTGCGGCCGCTCGTCCTCCCTGCCCCGTACACCGTCGAGGTGGTGTTCACCGAGCAGGACCGGGCGGCGCGCGCCCTCACCTGCCCGCGCAGCGAGCGCGTGGACAACTCCACCGTGGCCTACCGGGCGGACGACTTCGAGGAGGCCTACCTGGCGATGCGCACCTTGACGCGCCTAGGCACGGCGTAGGGGCGACCGATCGGCTCGCCGGCCCGTGCGTGGCGGGTGGGCGGAGGAACCTCGGGGCGGGTGGAGAACCCGAAGCGGCGAGAAGGGCCACCAGGCCGTGGGGGGTGGCGGCGCATGGGCGAGGCCCTCGCCTCCCGGTCGGGGTTCGCGGGCGCGGCCCGCAGCGATGGGCGGGAGGAGGCGCCGTGAGCGGCGAGAGCGAGCTGGCGGCGTTGCGCCAGCAGGCGGAGGCCTGCCGCGCCTGCCCTCTGTCCCGGGGGCGGCACAGGGTTGTGTTCGGCGAGGGCGATCCCCACGCCCGTCTGGCGTTCGTGGGTGAGGCGCCGGGCGAGCAAGAGGACATGCAGGGGCGCCCGTTCGTTGGGGCGGCGGGGCAGCTCCTCGACCGCATCCTGGCGGCGGCGGGGATCGCCCGTTCGGAGGTGTACATCACGAACACGGTGATGTGCCGACCGCCGGGCAACCGTGTCCCCACCGAGGAGGAGCGCGCCGCCTGCCGGCCGTTCTTCGACGCGAAGATGCGCCTCATCGCCCCCCGCATCGTGGTCCTCCTCGGCGCGACGGCGGCCCAGAGCGTGCTCGGACCGGGCGTGCGCATCACGCGCGACCGGGGGCGGCCGGTGGAGCGCCAGGGAGTGACGTATGTACCCACCTTCCACCCGGCCGCCCTCTTGCGCGACCCGAGCAAGAAGCGGCCGGTGTGGGAGGACATCCAGCGCGTGCGGGACCTGTACCGTTCCCTTCCCCCGGAAGGGCACGTGCCCGAACATCCACCTGCCACTCCGTCCGCATCGACGGACGGCCGAACGCCTGCCGAACCCGCAGGCGGGGGCCGGCCGGGAGAGGCGGCGGCGCTTCAGCTGCGGCTGCCGGTGCCGTAAAGCGCGGAGGCGCCCGCTCGGTATGGCGGGGCGGCAGCGCGATCCGAGGGAACGCCGTTTCACCGACGGCGTGGGCAGCATAAGGGGCCTTGCGACGAGGGCCACCCCAGCTCCCCTGGACGAGCCGCCATCTTCGCCATGTGCGACGGTGCGCTGCGCCCGACGTGCGTCTTCCAGGTCGGCGTCGGTTTCCGCAGGGCACGACCCTGCCCTGTTTGCGCCCGCCTTTGTGATGTGAGGCGCGGGGCACTACGGCAGGCGGCGGGCGCGCGGCTCAGGCATGGCCGTGGTCAAGGGCGAGACCGCCGACGTCGAGCGCCTGCCCGGCCAATAGGTGCGCGAGGTAGGCGTGAACGATGCCGCGCGACAGGTGAGGGTGCAGGTACTGGTTGTCGTAGGTCCGCAGGCACCCGTAGCAACTTCCCTCGGCGAGGCAGCCGCACTCCCCATTCACGCGGCGCAGCGCGTGTTGGAGAAGCGATGCGATGCGTGCCTCGTCCGTGAGCTGAGTGACCAAGCCGCCCCCTCCCGGCGCTGTGTCGTAGAGGACGATCGCCCGCGCGGGGATGTCGTCTCCCTCGAGGACCAGCCCCATGACATCCCGTTGGGGCACGCCGAGAAGGTCGCTGGCGGCGAGGTGGAGGGCTTCGGCCAGGGAGGCGGTGAACGCTGGGTCGGCGGGAGGCTCGGGGAAGGGGAACTCCATGCGGAGGATGTCGGTCACGAGTTCATGGCCGAGGGCGAAGGATCCGGGTGCCCCGTCGCACGGTTGACCGTACGGATCCCAGTGCTGACCCTTGGGCGGGCGGCGCGGGCCGCGGCTGGCGCGACCGGGCTGTAGAATGCCGCAGCGGGCGCAAAGGTAGAACCCCCTGCCCCCCTGCCCCGGGCTGAGGATGACGATCCGCCCCTGGACGATGCCGAAGACCCGCACCTGACCCCCCGGCAGGGCGAGGGTGTGCGCCTCGCCTGTCTGCCAACGCGCACCCGGGCGGTCGGCAAAGTACGGCCGGGTCGTGTAGGGGCGCGTGGGCACCCCGCGCGGGGGGCGCGGTCGCTGCCGCCCGGTGGAAAAGCCGAACTTCGGTACCAGGTAGGGATCGGGCATGGTGCGCATCTCCGAGCAACAGCGCTCTTCGTCGGCAACAAACCCATCCAGCACCTTGACCAGGCGGCGATGGCGGCTGCAGGCGGCATACCGTACGCGCTCCAATTGGCGGCCCGGGATGACCTTCACAGCTTGCGACGTATACAGCTTCTTGTTGGCCACGACCTCACCGCCCGGCGCGAACTCGCCGATGGCGATGGCCAGGTCGCGCTCCAGGTGCACGTCCGGATCGCGGCCTCGCTCTCCCAGCACGTCAAGGGAGACCACGTCGACGGGGAAGCCGTACTTGGGGATGACGGCCAGGCGGGAGAGCATCTGCACCACGCCCTCTGTCTCGATCGCCTGCAGGCGATCAGCGGCCCATCGAAACAGGTCGGTTGCGCGCGTTTGCGTGGCCTGGTCGAGCAGGCGTTGGGTCCGGGCGTACTCTCCAGCCAGCTCCTCGAGGGCGACCCGTAGGCGTCCCTCGCTTCCGACACCGAGGAGGGGTAGGAGGTGCTCTTGCCAGACATCGCCCGCGGTGAGATCCGTGGTGGCCAGGACGGCGCGCGCATCGGCGATCAAGGCGTCGCGGCGTTCGTCGAACATGCGGGATAGGTCTTCAAGGAGCTTGGGCTGTTGCCAGTCACCCAGGAGATGCTGCACGTCCCGGAAGCGCTCGGGATGGGCAGCAAAGAAGTCGCCCAGCACCTGAGCCATGAGGTGGCGGCCGACGAGGATGGCGTTTCCGAGCGGAATCGTCGGTTGGCCCGATGCGCCGGTGAGCATGCGCATGGGATCCCGGAAGTGGAAGAGATCGTGAGGGGAAAGCCCGCAGTAGGTCACGACGATACCGGGATGTTCTCCTCTCCGGCCTGCTCGACCGGCTCTCTGCACATAGTTGAATGGCTCTGGAGGGACGTTGCGGAGAAGGACGAGGAAGAGATCTCCTAAGTCAACCCCTAATTCGAATGTGGTGGAACTGCTGAGCATTTGAACAGTACCTTCGGCAAATTCCTTCTCGACTTCAATGGCTCGCTGATCGGCGATCTGCGCTGTGTGCTCTTCTACTCTGATCGCACGCCTTTGATGCTCCGTATAGAGGCGACGGTAGTGACTAGGGGTAAATGAATCGCCAATCTGCGAGAGGGTTCCTCGACAATTGTAGGTTGGGCAAATGCCTCGTACGGAGCGGCTATACACGCGGCGGCAGGTATTGCATGCGAAGGCACGCCTGCCTGGGCGTAGACGCCACCACGCGAGATCGAGTGCGGCGGACATATCGCGGAAGCGAAGAGGGCCGCTCGGTATGCCGTATAGTGCCATCCAGATACGCCGAAGCAGCGTTCGAGGGGCGTCGTCCCCGCCTCCGCCCAACGCCTGCGCCACCTTTTCGAGGTAGCGGTGGCGCTGGGTCCTGGGGCCGTCCCACGCGGTGCCGCGCAGCGCCACGCCGGCCAGGTGGAGCTCGTTCGGGTAGCCATGAAGTCCCAGGTCCTCCCACCTTAGGGCGAGACGGTTGGGAACGAGGGAAAGGTCAACCGCGCTGCGCGGCACGCACATGTCCAACAGGGTGGCAACGACCGCCTGCCGCTCGTCGGATCGCAGGCGGTCGAAGGGGGCGGGCCAGTCGAGGCGCTCGAGCCGTTCCGCCAGCTCGGGGTGGGAGGCGAGATCGTCTACGCCGCCCACCACGAGGCCGGTGTCCTGCAGCGACACCCCCCGGTCTTGGGTTAAGACTTCGCGCAGCACGACCTCCCAGCCGAGGCGCTGGCGCTGCGAGGAATCCGGATGGGCAACGGTCGACAGCTCTCCGACGCGTGGGTCCTGGAGCACGTGGCGGACCCAGCTGTCGAGGGAGTGGGTCTCGTCGCCGTCGCTCGCTTGTACCAGGCGTTCGAAAGCGGCGGCCAAGACGGAGCGTTCGAGGGTGGCGCGCGAGGTGTCGTCCATGTACCAAGCGAAGTAGGCGGCGCGTTGCCGTCCGTCGGCGAATGCCAGGAGCTTGCGCGCCCCGTCCGGCGTGCAGTCTAGCAGCGCCGTGGCGATGACGCTCTGCGGCCCGTCCTCGCCGTGCGTAGGTGGCCGCAGCGCGTTTGGGCGACCGTCGCCGCAACGAAGGCAGGCCTTGGCGCGCGACTCGTCCTTCGCATGCTTGACGCGGAGAAGGGCTTGGACCCGGTCGTGGCTACAGGCGGGAAGCGACGACCCTCCTTCGGCGCGGGCGATGGCGCCGCACGTGGGGCAAAGAAGCCACCGATCGGCCCACGCGGCCAGCGCCTCGCCCTCTTCGTCACTCTCGTCGACGTCGTCGGGCTGAGGGGCCGTGCCGATCGCACTACGTTCGGCGATGTCGCCGACGGGTAGGAAGTAGTCGGCCCCGTACTCTTCGCTCGCCCGGTCGAACACCGGCGGGCCAAGGTACCCGCCGGCGACCTGACCCACGAGGTAGTGCTGGCCGCAACCCCGGCACAGGGCGAAATCGAAGGCGGCGGGGGCGTCAGAGGCGGAGGCCGGTTCGGCTCTGCCAGCTGGTCGATCCACCTCGCGCAGGTCCACCTGCAGTCGGGGGTAGGGGTCGAGGACGATGTGCACGTTTCCCAGAGCGCGGAGAAACAGATGGTAGCGAAGGGGAAGGAGGGGACTGCCGTCTGGACGCAGGGCGCGCGTGACACAGGTCGCCAGCTGCCCGAGGCGATGGCGCGCGTCGCGGGCGGGAAGCTCGGGGAAGAGGTGCGCGGCCAGGTCGTCGACGTTCATCGGCCCATCGCGCAACAGGGCGACGAGTTTGCCTACCCGGGCGTCGGCCATGAGGGCCGCTCCGGCAGCTTTCCGCGCGGCTTCGCTCGCGCCCAGGGGGGGAGCGACGTCGGCGTACCGGTCGGGGGTGCCCATATCGGAGCCGAAGTCTGCCATCGGCGCGACCGCACCCCGCACCACGTCAGCGGGGAGGAAGGGCTGTCCGAACAGGCGTGTGGCGAACTGGGCTACGGCGACCGCATCGTCCCCAAGCGTTGCACTCGTGGCAACGCAACACGGAGGGTGCCCAAGGCCGTTTCGCTCCAACCGCCGGATGAGGCGACGGATGAGCATGCCGATCTCCAGGCCTTGCGTGCCCCGGTACTGGTGCGCTTCGTCGATCACGAGATAGCGCCATGCCCGTGCATCGGTAAACAGAGGAAGGTCTCGTGGCCTTAATAGGAGATATTCAAGCATAGAATAGTTTGTAATCAATATATCTGGAGGGTATGCCCGCATGTGCCTACGGCATAATAGCTCTCCTCCGTGCTCGGGTGGCGGACACTGTTGCGGAAGATCGTTACATGATTCCGGGGTGGCTCCGATGTATTGCCCGAATGTGAAGCGAAATCGCGATGTTGTCGCCTGAAGGCGGTTGGCAATGTCCAAAAGGCGTCGGCGCTGATCGTGTGCCAAAGCGTTCATCGGATACAAAATGAGGGCGCGCACCCCCGGCTGGGGCGGACCCTCGGACCGCTCGCGCCAGAGGTTCACAAGGATGGGGTAGAGAAAGGCCTCCGTTTTCCCGCTGCCGGTGCCCGTGGCGACGACCGTGTTCAACCCCCCAAAGGCACGGCGAAAGGCTTCGACCTGGTGGGCGTACAGAGGCCGATCGCCGTCAAGGGAGGCCATGAACCCTTCGTCCCTCGCGGACGCCGGTAGAAGGGCATGGAGCAGCTCGCGGAGCGTTTGCGCCTGGACAAAGTTGCGAGTCGCCTCCAGATAGGGGCCCCGGGTAAGCTCGGCACTGCGGATTGCCTCCTCGAACGACGAGCGCAGGCCGGGATCGCGTACGTAGAACAGTTCCGTCAGGTAGCGACGGTACCGATCGAGAACTTCGTCGAGGACGGCAAGCATAAGCACCTCAACTCCCCATTTGCCGGAATTGTGCCAGGCGATGCGAGTCCTCGATGATTGTTGCCATATGCGAGGAAATGAGATTCTTCGCTGTTCCAAAATAGTGTACAACGCGTAATTTTCTTGTCTGTTGAATGGATAGATCTGCGAAACTTTCTTCTGGCTTAGATAACAAGAAGATTCATCTTGTTCCTTCCTGCTTGTGGTGCGGGTTAATTTGGCTTGTTTCGTTTTGTTCTGTATCTGCTTTCACAATATATCCACATTCACATTGGTAGATCAATGTCGGGAGATTTGTGTCGTGGGCAACGTATTCTCTCCATTCCGCTGCGCGAAAGAAAGCGTCGTGGTGATGGGAGATGACATGGGAGGCGAGCGTGTCTGGAGTGGCAAGATCTACGTGGCACAGGGGGCACGCCTAAGCTCGGCTCGCGACGCGGCATAGGCTCAGCGCGTGCGGCTGCCGCCGGGGGTCGGGGATGAGGGTCAGGAGGATGGCCTAGAGGCCGATCCCGGCGGCCACATGCCATGCAGTACGTGGAGGGGAAAGGACCAGAGATGGTCGGCCGTGCGCCGGGGTACGATGGGAAGGCGCCGGCCTTGGGCATCCTCCAGCTGGGGTGCCTGCGCGTCCTCCCAGGGCCAGTCGATCTCCAATCGCCAGGCCGAGTCGGCGCGGACGGCCGCCTCGGGCAAGGAGAGGGGGTGTGCGGACCACGGCACCTGCGCGAATGGCGGTGATTCGCCGCGCACAAGACGCCAGCGCAGGCGGCGGATGGGCAGGCGGATGTCCATCCGCGCCCCGTCCCGGGTCTCCAGCTCCAGGGCAAGATGGTCTTGCTCAAGAGGTAGAGAGAAGGCTAGGCGGTCCGCGCCGTCTGGGGCGGTGGGGGGGTAGGGGTCGCGCGCTTGGGCGTTTCGGGCCTGCACTCGACACCCTTGGTGCCGTAGGAGAAGGCAAAGGGGTGGGTAGGGCGCGGCGCCTGCGCCTTCCGTGGCGAGGGGCAGGGGATCGTAGGGCTCGAGGTCGAGGGCTTCGAGCCCGGCAGCGTAGCGAAAGCCGATGCTCCAGAGAAGGTCGTCGTCGTTGCCGTAGGCACGAAGAAAGTACGTCCCGCTGCCCATGCGGCGCACTGTCGCCCATATGCGGCTCCCGATGTCGTCCCACGGAGGGGTGAACCGCTGCCTGGCGAGAGGTCGACGCCGCTTCTCCCCCTGCGTACGCTCCTTACCAAGGACGAGTTGGGCCAGGCGGCCCGGGGCGGTCACCCGGATGTCGGGCACGCTGTCGCCGAACATGGGGAGGTCGTCCGCGACGACGGGACGGGTGACGATGTCGATCGGCGGCGCGGGGAGGGTTGCAAACATCCGGTCGGTGCCGGGTACCTTCAACCGTTCCGGCTGATAGGCGACGAAGGCCTGCCAGCCTGGATCGGAAGTGCGGTACGGTCCTTGGACAGACTCGCCTTCGACTGTGGCCTCCACCCGCAGTACGAAGAGGTGCGGGACATAGGGTGCGGGCGTGGCCACGCGGCGTGCCGACCGTCCCTGCATATTGACGCGGAAGACGACGATGTCATCCGGCCCGCGGGCGAGGGGGCGCGCGTTCGCCAACGGTGGATCGTGGGCGGCAAGTTCGGGGGGGAGGTGGAGGAGGTCCGTTACCTGGTACCGCGTTTTGCGCCGCTTGTCGTCGGACACGACCGCGAACAGCACCCATCTATCCGCTCCAAGACGCTGGGCGAAATACTCTACGTGCGTGCGCGGTACACGCAACCGACGTACGCGAAGGCGCCCATGCGGGCGTCCCCCGCGCTGGAGGACCCGGACGGTGCGGCGGGCAGGAAACGGGGGCGCAAGCCGCCCCACCGCCTGCCCGATAGCGGTGGCGCTGACGGTGGCAGGCTCTCGCCCGACAGGACGTCCGTGCTCTTCCCGTTCGGCGGGCGGCGTGGCGGACGGTACCGTCGACTCCGCGCGGGGAGACGGTGCGGCGACGTCCAGGGACGCAGGCGGGCCTTGTGCCGGCCGGCGCTTGCGGGGTCCCGGCGCACCCAGCGACCTACGCCTGGGACGCCGGATGGGAATGGTCGTACGGCGGCCGCGTTCGGCGCGGAGCCTTCCGGCCGCCGCGGGCGGCGGTGAGAGCGGGGCAAGTTCCCCCTTTCGAGGGACCTCGGGTGGGCCAGGGGTCGGGACAGCGCCCGCTCGGGCTGCGCCGTCTGCGGCGGCCGCCGCCCCGTGTACGGCGTCTTGAGGCTCCGCTGCCGCGCCGGAAGGGGAAAGGGAGCGGCCGTCCACCGTCGATGTCGTTTGCGCCGGCGAGGTCGGGGCGGAACGTCCGGGGGGAGGTGAAGCCGGGGGCGGGACTACAGTGCGCCTGATCGGCATGCGGTACGAGCCCTGGCGTGCGCGGAAAGCTCGCTGCCTCAACCCGGTGGCCCAGCGCCACAGACGCGCGGCCACGACCGCCCACCATGTCCGTCGCCCCGGCACCGCGCGGTGACCTTTGCCCAGCACGGCGTGCCCGCCCCCCTCGCGACCGACTCTTGGTCGCTCCGGGGAGGGCGAATGGTGACGAAGGGGAGGCGAGGCAACGATGGGGAGCGGCCGGTCGCCCTGTTCGCCGCCGTTCGCTGTGCTCCTTCCCGATTCGGCGCGTTCTGACGCGGGGAACGCCCCAGGCACGGTATCGGCTCAGGCTCGGCGGCAGTCAGCGGAAATGCGTCCGCCGCTCGTTCAGCGACGACCCGCCCGCCGCCGTGGGTTAGTAACCCGCGCGTACGTCCACCCGGTGGCGGAGCGGCTCGCCCGCGAGGAAGCGTTCCAGGTTATCGGCGAACAGGTGCAGCACCTGTTCGAAGTAGCGCGGGGAGGCCGCCGCTACGTGGGGGGTGATGATGACGTTCGGCAGGTCCCACAGGGGGCTGTCCGC